>JAUVBH010000038.1 GCA_030591285.1 Thermoplasmatota archaeon | reverse complement strand
GGGTACAATATCATGGGGCGCAAGGCCAACCATGAACGAAACGTATAAATTGGGATTGAGAGCCCAATCTACCTTCGCTTTGTTATTGATGAACTTGTGTTGAACAAACTGGAAATAATCGTTGAGGAGCTCCTGGACTTTCTGTTCAACGGAAAGTTGGCCCTTTTGAACATCGGTTATTTCAGATTGGATTATCTCCAGCTGAGATTGGTAGTATTTCTCCAGGCTTTTCTGTTTTGTAAGAAGATCCTGGAGATGGTGTCCGGACAAAGCAGTATTTTCCTTTAGGGTCTGTTGAAGACCTTTCAGGAAGATCTCTCGTTTATCCAATTGGTGCTGTTCTATCAAATCTTTGTAATGAGATTCTATTCTGAAGCTTAGAACTACTTTAGAATCAGTCAATTAATATACCCCCTCTCTTCAAGAAATGTATAGAAGAAGGGATGTAAACGTATACGGCCGTATACGTATACGTCCCCACTAAAAAACCCGTTTTTTGAGGTCGGGTTCTTAGTATTTATTAGTTGCAGTAGGTATTTATAAAACAATCCAAAGTGGGTTATTCCCGGAAGACGTGGTTCATCATTATCTCTCCGGATCTTGTCGATGATATCATTGATCACATCACCGATTCTATGAAAAGTAAAAATCAGGATGCATCCCCCCGATGATCTAACCGGGTACAAACCCGGTTGTAGAACGCTCTCCTGGAGGATCTACGTCTTCTCATTCCCAAGAACTTCATTTCAATTTTATCGGTTGACCATGAAGTAATGATCATGTCAGATAGCTTGGATCTGATCTCGACGATATCACCGTCAAGATTCTTAACTTTGAGAAAATCCGGACCTTTCATAGATCCGGAAGAGGAGCTCATTTTAAGCTCCCTCCGCTAGTATAGAAAACGCGATAGAATTTATGTCATTTTCATAAATTAAAATGGACTTTACAGATTGGTCCAGTGTTTTCCTGAGCTTTAATCCCAGTGCTCCCACTTATTTTCTATCGTCATTTACTTTTAGGTCTCGAAAATGAGTGGTCGAAAATGTTTATACACGATAAAAATGAATTGCAGAGTAGGATATCATTTTTATCTGGATCTGGATGTTTAAGACATAAATAGAATCCTAATTTAACATCCAGGTCTGAAAAATCCAAGATTTTTCAAAGACCTTCGAATTTGGTTGAGCGTCGAAGGGATTCAAATTCTCAGGTCCCAGTGCTCCCATTGCTGAGAACGACGTGAGGGATTTGAACCCTTGGGTCTTTGGTCTTTTCGCTGATGTTATTGACGATATGAAAAGACACTATTGCCTCCAATGCTGAGAAAGACGAGAGGAATCTTAACTCCTCGATGTTTGGAAAGTGATAGTGATCTTTAATGAAGATTTATTGGATTTGCCGTCCTATGATCTACTTCAATAGCATCATGTTTGAAATGGAAGATATTGGAAAAGAATGAGCCTCCCTTATGCTCAACAACCTCATTGTCACACCTTTTACAGTGATTTACTATGGTGGTTCCTTTTAAGATACTCTCCTTGGTCTCTTCTTCCATCCTTGAATGGCATTTACTGCATCTCATGTCATACCTCCTGCTTTGATCCAATGATACAAAATTGAAGATGATATACATATATGGTCTACCGGGACCTCCCAGGGTCCCCGCAGAATGTTAATAATTCGCAGACAATTTTATCGGCATGACCTTGTGGGTTTTCTTCTTCCTTGAGAATAAATTGAATACAATAACGAATTGAAAAAAAGAACAGAAGGAATTCTTCCATAATATGGTGTATGCTCAGAAAGATATACCGGCCAAGGTCTCGGTCTGGATAACTCCATCCAGGCTCCTGATCTCATCCAGGACAACCCTGGAGACTTCATTGAAATCCCTTGCAACAACCTTGGCGATAATATCCCATTCTCCGAAAAGAAAGTGGGCCTCCTGAATATTTGGCGAGGTGTTCAATACAGAGATCACCTCCTCCTCCACTTCAGCTTTCGTACTTATGAGAATGAACCCTACCACCAAAATATCACCTTTTCTGTATATTGTATGTCATTAGTTTTAACAATATTGTATAAATCTACATGTGAAACCACTTATGGTGGGCATTACATCTCCTTGATCGCATCCAAATACTATCCTCACAATCCAATACGGACCCCTGGTAATCTGGAAAATAACATTTAACGATCCCACCACTAAATGAGACACAACTTTTCAATATCCTCTCTTCTTATCGATTACGTTTATCATCTCAATTCCATCAATGTACCTTTGTAGATTCTCGATAAAAATATCCACAACCTGATCATCGGCAGGATCCCCTCCAACAGAAGAATGAGGAGTGATCATAACATTCTCATATGCCCACAAAGGATTCTCAGGTGGCAATGGTTCCTCTTTGAACACATCCAATCCTGCTCCGGAGATCGATCCCCCATCCAGGGCAGCCATCAATGCTTTTTCATCGATCAGTGCTCCTCTCCCAATGTTCACGAGGAAGGTTCCTTTCTTCATACTTTTGAACTCTTCAGGTCCAATGAAATTATTGGTATCTTCTGTCAAGGGGAGTGATAAGACAATATGATCTGAATTGGAGAGAATATGATGGAGCCCTTCAGGCCCATGGATCTCCGATGGTATCTTACCTTCCTTGTCACAGCATGTTGCATATTTCAGATCTGATCTTGACCTATCAGCAGGAGTTCTTTTCATGGCCAATACCTTCATACCGAAACCTTTTGCAATCCCTGCAATGGCCCTTCCAATTCTTCCATACCCGATGATGCCGATCGTTTTCCCATGAAGGGTGCCAAGTTTTGGCTGATTTTTCCATCCAAGCCATTCTCTCTTTTTTTGATAGGCATGATAAAGGAACGATCTCTTCTCGTGGTCTAGAATGAAGGTGAAGGTATGTTCGGCAATGGGGATCGTATGAGCGCCACCGGCATTGGTTAGGATTATTTTTGAATCCCTAAAATCCTCCGTTATCTCGTCGATGCCTTCCCACATGAACTGTACCCATCTCAGTTTGGGTGCTTTTAACGTGGTCTTTGGGATCACCCTGGTGAAAAGGATGTCCACATCACTAAGTTTCCTCTCCTGTTCCTCTTCCGAGGTACATGTATCAACCTCGACCCATGGGTATTTATCAAGGATCTTATCGATATAACTTTGATCGAGGTCCTTGCCGATGAGAATTTTTCTTGGTTGTTCCAAAAACACATCCCCCTGATCTCAGACGGTACTCATCATAGAAGTCCCTTAACCTTAAATAATCTCCAATTCCATTGAACTCCTCGATCACTATGTTCGATCAAAAAGATGTAAAGAATCTTGGTGAGGAGTTCGAGAGAGGCCTTAGAGCATATCATGATGCCTTTGACAAGAAACAGATCAAGGCTTTGACAACCGCTTTCGAGATGGGTATGATGAATGCTCTGGTCCTTATCCAAGGTCGATTAGGAAAGTAAAAAAAAGGCTTGGTGGATCGGGACGAAAGGGTGAAATAGTCAAACATGTACATATGAGTAGATGGGGATGTGGACAGGACCAGATCCATTGATTCCATCTTGTGATAAGAATAGAATAGGACCAATCATTATAGGGGACAGCTGATGGGAAAAAATACTCAAGATACTGGTATCTTCAAAGCAATACTTGAGGGTGTTAATGAAGCTGTTCTTACAATAGGTATAGATGGAACTCTCCTATCAACGAACCCAAGTGGAAAACAGATCTTCGGTTTGACATCTGATCACCTGGGTAAGAAATTCCATTCCATGGATCTTTTCGATGAAGATACCAACGCCAGACTCACAGAGATGTTCACAGAGCGAATTACAAAAGATAGCGCTGTAACAAAGGATTTCAAAGCCACATTCAAGAATGGAGAGGTGAAATGGTTAAGGATCGATTCAACATTGATCAGAGACCAAAATGGGACCGTGACCGGATTGGCTACGATCATCGATGATATCACAGAGAGAAAAAGATATGAACAGGCTTTGATAACATCAGAAAGCCGCTTTAGAACAGTGGTTGAAAGCCTTCATGAGGGTCTTGGGATCACAGATGAAAATGAAAATATGGTTTACGCCAATGATTCTCTATCTAGCTTGATGGGATATACCAAGGAAGAACTATTGAACATGAACATTTCACAAGTTGTATCCAAAGAAGAATTCATCAATATATCCAACAAATCCCAAAAAAGGAAGACCGGTAGATCTGAGATCTACGAGTCGCAGATCATTGGCAAAGATGGAGCCGTGAGGGATGTGTTGATATCTGCCGCACCCTGGGTGGATGATGAGGGGAATTATCAAGGTTCTATCGGTCTGTTATTGGATATTACCGAGAGGAAGAGCGTTGAAAAGGCCCTTCGAGAAAATGAAGAGAAATACAGAGCCACTGTTGAGCAAAGTGCGGAGAACGTATATATTTATGACATTGAGACCAAGAAGATAGTGGAATCGAATCCAACACTGCAGGAGCTTCTTGGTTACTCTGCTGATGAGATGGTCGAATTGACCCCCTCTGATTTCATTGCCCATACCAGTAAGAATATCGGTTCCCAGATCGATAAGGTCATACAAAAGGGGAAAGCCATCATTGGTGAGAGGACCTATATTAGGAAGGACGGCTCACTTGTCGAAGTAGAGGTCAGTGCAGGTCATATTCGATATGGCAACAGATCAATGCTTTGCGTGGTTTCCAGAGATATTACAGAAAAGAAACGGTCCAGGGAGCAGATCATCGAAGAGAGGAATAGAGCTGAATTCTATCTGGACCTGCTGGCGCATGATATTGGCAACCTGCATCATGGAATTTTAACCGGCGTTGACATGGTCAATATGTCTGGAAACGATCCAGACAGAAGAGAGAGATCCATGAAACTGGTGAGAGACCTGGTTCTTCGATCGATCAAACTGGTAGATAATGTAATGACCTTCTCAAGTTTGCGATCAATGCGGCTTCAGAAAATCCCGATAGACCTCAGAACTATACTTGATAAAGCTCTAATTTCCGCCAAGGATGCACTTCCTGAAAAGGAACTGGAACACTCAATGAAATGGGTGGGGGAAGAAGTGGAGATAATGGCTGAACCACTTCTTCAAGAAGCATTCTTCAACTTATACCATAATGGTCTGAAATACCAAAAGGGAAATAATGCGACAATGGAGACACACGTTGAAATGTCTGAAAAAGGGGTCGTCGGTGTTCGTATCACCGACTTTGGACCCGGGATACCAGACGATAGGAAGAACACGATCTTCGATCGGATGAAGGACCCACTGAAAAGACAACATACAGGGTTGGGAATGGCAATCGTCAAGGTCCTTATTGAGAGGTATGATGGCAAGATCACAATAACCAGCCGTGTCCCTGGAGACTTCAGACAGGGGACCAACTTCTTGATCGAGATACCGCTATCTTGAAAATCCTGGGATAATTCGACCATTGTGGAACAAACCTTTTTTAGCAAATCCGATGTTCAATATCCAGGCGATAAAATGAAGCAGACAAAAGACCAGGGAGAGCCCGAGGAAAAAATTGAGAGGGAAACCCCTGAAGTTAATGGTCCTACCAAGGGACCTTCGCCTGTTATCATAGTCATAGCTGCCGTAGTGGTCCTGATCCTCATAATCGGAGGTATCTATTTCATAGCTTTTTCAGGATCTGAGGTAGAGAGTCTGGCCGTTGGTAACATCACCAGAGGTGCAGACAAGATCACATTTGACATAATGGCCACACCCTCAGGAATTGGTGAATATTCAGGAGATGTTGAAATTGAGATATATTTCCAGGATCAGGAAATTGGTGTGGATGAACCTCTGTATTCAGGAAATGTCAAGATCAATGATGGGTGGGGGCTGGAAGAGGTATCCTACGAAGATTTTGTATGGGGAAATGGTGAGTATACTGTAGTAGCCAAAGCAGATGGCATAGAAGCAACGAATACTATGATCATCAGAAATGTGATCACATCCCTTTACGTTGAGTGGCAGGGGATCAATTCGGACCCACAGATGCTCACCCCGGATTATCAGGTCGAGGTGAATGTGACCTATATGTTCGACGAGGGTACAAGGCCACTGACAGATTATCCCCAGGGATATGATTTCTCAGGAACAATAGATCGACCGTCTGGATCACCGGTAACATTCTCTTCGGAAGAATTCTCCAAGAACCTTTTCAAGCTTCAGAAAAGAGTTGACCATGGGGTTGCAGGTGACTACTCCCTTACCGGAACAATGACGAATTCATTCTGTAAAGTTGATTCTCCGTATAGGACGATATCAGTGTCGGTCAACAGAACCTACACTTTTGATGCACATCCATTCGCAATTGCGGGGGATGATCTAACTACCAACCTTGTTGGTGGTGAAGCAGATGTCAACTTTGATGGATCAGGATCATGGGACGATGGTTCGATCGTCGAATATGAATGGGATTTCGGTGATAATTCAACAGACTCCGGTTCTTCACCTCAGATCCAACATACCTACTCGACTGCTGGGACCTATTACGTGACACTCACAGTTACAGATAACAAAGGACAGAGATCGACAATGCAGAGCGGTCTTATATCAACAATGTCAGTTCAGGTGAACTAATACTGCTCCAATATTCATCTATGTTTTGCACCTATGCAATTTCCAGGATCAGGTAATTGTTCCCCTTGAACAATTGGAACTTATTGTTTCCCGATAGCTTGTTCTCGATGTTCTTCCTTACCTTCCAGTAATCCTTTGGGTCGACACCATATCTCAGAGTTAGCTTGCCCGCTCCTAATTTTTTAAGGACCGATATCAGGTCTTCTTCAGAAACGTTGGCTGCTTTGACCATATAACACTGTTTCAGGAAGGGAGAATTGATGCGATCCGAAGAGGCAAGTAAGCACCTTCTTCCATCAAGGTGAATATATTCGGGAGGGACCCCCATTTCACTGGCAAATGCATGTTCCAATCCCGCCCTAACTATTGTCGGATCGATCTCGTAAACAAGAGTGCCGGCTGAAAGTTTGCCCTCATCAAGGCCATCTATCTTTTTTTGTGGTCCTTTTATCACTGCTTTCGCAGGAAGAACTACCGCAGATCTCTCGGTTGTGATGAGGTCGCCTGTATAGATGTTCAATCTATTCACTCTGCCATCCAATGAGATGAACTCTACTTCAGATACCATCTCGATCTTATCAAGAGAGATATAGGGAGGGATCTCAAAACACATCCCCGAGGATCTTTTTTCGTAGGCTTTTTGGATCTTCCTGGGATCGGGGTCTATCTCATCCATCTCCCTTTCAGCGGCTCCGGGAGGCCTCGCAGGATCGCTGAAGATCGCGCATCCGTCCTTTGAAAATTCAATGACATCTGGATCCAGACAATCACCATTGATGATGGTAACATTTCTTTTCTTCATGGAGAGGCAATTCAAGATGGATACAAGACAGTTCAACGGATCGATATCCACACCGATCACATCATCACATGTATCAGCAAAGGAGAGGACCTGGCCTCCCTGGCCACAGGTTGCATCGATCACAAGTTGGCGTCTCAATCTATCCGCACAATGTTCCGCAGCGACCTGAGGTGTCGCCCATCTCAATCCTTCAGATGTGAAGAACAATCTATCCCCATGAACATATTTTCCAGTGGACCTTTTCCTTGTCAAAGCGATGTCTATCACCAAGTCTCGAACACCTTTTTCCAACCCCATCATTTCCAGTGGAGAATGGAGGTCCGAAATATGGGCTCCTTTTTTGACAATATCCCACGTTCTTTCCACCATATCTCTGATCTCTTCGAGTGGAATTCCTTTCAATATTGTTCTTTCAATTAAGGTATC
Source organism: Thermoplasmatota archaeon (assembly GCA_030591285.1). Lineage (GTDB taxonomy): Archaea > Thermoplasmatota > Penumbrarchaeia > Penumbrarchaeales > Penumbrarchaeaceae > JAFGLL01. Next base: position 2,073 of record JAUVBH010000038.1, on the reverse strand, counting down.
AATTGATGACTCTCCAGATCCGATGAGATCGACTTTTAATATCAAAGGTGTGGCCATATCACAGGCGGTAGGCCCCATAAAGTTTTTAAATGATGTGGGCGTAGGCCTCAAATCCCCCTACAGGGGGTATGACATTCGTAATGATGTCGGAGGAGTCAGAATGGCAAGCCCAATTAAGACAAATCCGGGGCTTGTTTCCCTTATCTTCGATCTCAAAGAAGTATCAAGGGAAAACGATGCCCCGATCTGGCGAGACATCGCAAAGCGCCTGGAAAAGCCTTCCAGAGTATGGGCCGAGGTTAACATCTCAAGGCTCGCCCTCTATACCAAAAAGGGTGAGACGCTCATAGTTCCTGGAAAGCTCCTGGGAGCTGGCGAAATAGATTATCCTGTTACCGTTGCCGCATTCAATGCGTCCAAAGGTGCAAAGGAGAAGATCACCGCAGCCGGCGGTTCCGTGCTGACCATTCCCCAGCTTGTCAAGGACAATCCAAAGGGAAAGGGTATTAGGATCATGGGGTGAAACTATGGTCGAGGTGATTGATGCAAAAGGATTGGTGATCGGCAGACTGTCCACACATGTGGCAAAAAAACTGCTCATGGATAAAGAACTTGAGATAGCAGTTATCAATGCCGAAAAAGCAATCGTATCCGGTAACAGAAAGATGGTACTGAGAAGGTATATTGCGAAGCGGGACCTGAACCATCCAAGGAAAGGACCCAATTTCCCTAAGCTTCCAGACAGGATACTGAAGAGGACCATCAGAGGAATGCTCCCATACCAGCAGCCAAAGGGCAGAGAAGCCCTGAAAAGGGTGAAGGTTTACATCGGAACCCCCAAGGACCTGGAAGGGAAGAAGTCAAAGACCATTGAGGCCGCGCAGAACAAAGGCCTCGAATCCTTTGTAGAGCTCGAAGAGATCTCAAGGATACTTGGAGCAAATATCTAGGAGGGTCCAAGATGGGAAAGCTTATCAATACAAGTGGAAAGAGAAAGAGCGCCATCGCAAGGGCCACGATCAAGGCCGGCAAGGGCCGTGTCAGGGTGAACAAGAAGCCTATTGAGCTCGTAGAACCAGAGATCGCAAGGCTCAAAATGATGGAGCCTCTGGTACTGGCCAGGGAGAAATCCAACAAGGTCGATATCAGTGTCAATGTTGAAGGCGGCGGTTTCATGGGTCAAGCGGATTCCGTAAGGACCGCAATTGCCAGGGGACTTGTCGAGTTCTTCGGGGATGACGAGCTGAAAGAGCGCTATCTAAATTATGACAGGGCACTACTCGTTAACGACCCAAGAAGACACTTGCCCAAAACCCCTCTTGGCCGTGGTGCCAGAAAGAAAAGGCAGAAGTCTTACAGGTGATGGGAAACTGTTTGTCCAGGGCCTCTTCTGGAGGCCCTTTTCATTTATCCTTTCAACCGCGGGACAACAGTCAATTTGTATCCATATCAGGATTGGACCGCAAGTCTGTTATAGGGTAAAACTACAAATCAAACAAAACTCTGGGATAATCCCTGAATTTATCCTGGTAGAAACCAATGAAAGGTGGATAGAATGAAAAAAAAGACGGTAGCCATTATCGGATCCGTGGCAATTGTAGTTATCCTGGTTGGAGTCATCATGATCGTCATGATGGGAGGCGGTGAGCCTTCCATCAGAGAAGACCTTCCAACCATGGATGAAATACCCTCCGAGACCATTCACTTCGAACCCACTTCAGAGGTAATGATACCGGATGAAGGAGAGGTTTTCTGGCCAATTCATGGTCCTTCTAACTCCACAGAAGTAATATTGATAACAGGAATTCAAGTTCATGTGGCATGGTCAGATGACGAAAGTGCTCCCGCTAGAAAACCATTTTATGAAAACATGCCAGACACCATGTCAATCGATGTAGTTGCCAAACCATATCTCCGATCATTGAAGAGTGATGGAAACGATACCACCAATGGAACGATGATCTCTTCATCGGATGCCATTACTGGCACAGTTCGGATCGATATGGATCTGAAAGCCTCACCTGTCCTTCTGGAAGAGGGGCCTGATACCAATATTTCCTTTGACCCAGCAGG
>JAUVBH010000141.1 GCA_030591285.1 Thermoplasmatota archaeon | reverse complement strand
ACTCCCAATCAGGTCACGAGCTGGGTCTCGACGTGAGACAATTTGTGTCACGACACGGGCCGGTCCTCTTCGTGACCTGAATTTACTGAGAGAGGTACATATACCGCAACGTATATAGTACATTAACACCATACCACATCAGGATGGGAAATGGAACAGAAATGGTATCCGAAACTCACAAGAGAACAGATGGAAGAAAGACGATTCAAAGCAGCAGAACTCTTCGAAAAAGGATACAACCAAAACCAAGCTGCAGTTAGTCTCGGAGTACATCGAAGTTCGACTTGTAGATGGTACAAACGCTGGAAAAAAGATGGTGGCCAGGCATTGAAGATCCAGAAAGGAAAAGTGTCCAGAAAGAAACTGAACCAAGATCAGATCAAACAACTTGAGCACATATTGGTCTCAGGTGCAACTGAATATGGATTCGACACTGAACTCTGGACACTGAAGAGAATCGCCGGCGTGATCATGAAAGAATTCAAAATTCAATATCATCCGGGATCACTCAGCAGAACCATGAGAATGCTTGGATATACATGCCAGAAACCTACACGAATAGCAATCAAAAGAGACGACGAAAAACGTCAGATGTGGTTGAAGGATGTCTGGGAGAAGGATAAAAATAAATGATGGCAGGGCATGTCACTCTAGTAATCCTGGACGAGTCCGGGTTCAATACCACACCACACGTGAGAAGAACCTGGGCACCAGTTGGACGTACACCATCATTCAGACATCCTTTCACATGGCACAAGTTGAGCGTGATCAGTGCTGTTACCAGCAATGGACAACTGTTTTTCAGAATATTTCAGCAGAAATCCGTAAAAGATGTTGATATTATCAATTTCCTTCGACAGATGCTGAACCAGATAGAAGGAAGGGTAATTCTGTATCTGGACGGTCTTCCTCAACATAGAAGTAAAAAGATGAAAAAGTTCCTATCCAAGCATGATCGACTAGAGATCAGAAGACTTCCAGCCTATAGTCCGGATATGAATCCAGATGAAGGAGTCTGGTCATATATTAAGACCAGAATGCTTCCGAACTTGTCAATAAAATCTGCAAAAGATCTGAAGAAAAAGGTGAAATCATCACTTCACCGACTTCAGAGACGAAAAGATTTGATCATATCATTTCTACTTCATGCTGAACTGCCCTGGGATGATGAATCGAGGAACATGTTGTACTTTACGTACAAGGCTCAGTAATTATATATTTACGACCTTTTCTCAATGGTACGCATTGCAGTTGCTGCAGTAATACTTACCGAAATCCTGCATATATGTAAGCTGTCCACCACAGTTTGGACAACCGGCTCGTGGCTGAGCTATTACTGCTTCAACCATTTCGGGTTGGTTTCTATTTGTGACCTTGACCATGACAACCACAATTACAATGACCAGAACAACAACCAAAATTATGACCAAGGCAATTATCCAGATAATGGTCTCCTCGCCTGTAGCTGTTGGATACTCTCCCCCCTCCACGGTAAGAGTTCCATCGTAGGTGATGGAGACCGAGAACTCGTCGATTATTGTAAGTCCATCCTTTGTGACCCAGCATTTGTAGCTGCCTGGAGGAACCCCATCGGTGAATTTCGCATATCCTTGAGAGTCGGTCTCTTCACTATGAAGCTGCCCACCCATTTCTAGCCATACAGCTGCTCCCGATATGGGATTTCCGTTGTCATACAGAAATGGTCCAAGGTTGATGACAACAGCTTCTTCTTCTTCTTCTTCTTCGACATGGATCAAGATTGTGGCTGGTGGGGACTTTACTCCTCCATCATCCGTTACAACAAGTGAAAGAACATACTCTCCGTCTTCGATTGGAGTGAAATATGCATTTTCCTGGTTCGCATTTGAGATCACAAGATCATGATCGCTTTTCCAGGTCCATTCATATCCAACGACTTCTCCATCCTGGTCGCTTGAACCACTTCCGTCCATTTCGATCTTGTTTCCGACCAATCCGAACCCGGTCTCATGGTACGGAACAGCAATGGGTGGGTAGTTCACGCCGGGGTCAAGGACGGTGATGCTGACAGTTGCAGGATTGGACCATTGGTCATCGTTATCCTTGATGGTAAGTTGGAAATCAAAATACCCCTCCTCTTCGGGGTTGAAGGTTGGTCTTGAAGTATCATCGTTCATCAATGTTACAGAAGGGTGGGATAAACATTCCCAGACCCATTCTACAATACTTCCATCTCGATCTTCACTATCAGTCCCGTCCAATCTAATGGATTCACCGAGACTGATAGTCTCATCCCCACCTGCATGAGCAACAGGGATCCCATATCCTTCCAATGACACAAGCCATGCATTCGCACCATGGTTCCAGCTGCATCCTGCTACATCCAGAAGTCCATCCCCATCCCAATCTCCGAAATTGGCACCATATGGTTCACCGCCGACTTCAAGTGAATTGGAATCAGTGAACACCTCGATCCATCCATTAGGAAGGTCGTTGATATAGACATTCACAGTAGTGTATGTATTGCAAGCAGAGATAATATCTAGCTTGCCATCTCCATTGACATCACCAAGTTCTACCTGGTTCCAATTGCCGTCATTAAATGGAAGTCCATCAGATGCCTCTGTGCATGGGAAAGATGTGAGTGTAACGCTACCTTCTCCAAGCCACACCTCGATACCATCACCAGCTGTTCCGAACACCACATCGTTGTTCCCATCATCGTTAAGATCTGCGATCTTGACGCCGAATCCAGCTGAGGTCTCCTGGAAATCCCTTTGTCGAAACACCCTGGCTGATTCCTGAATATACAATTCAACTTCGGATGATCTCTGGTAAGGAGTTCCGATCATGTCCAGCATCCCATCATTGTTGAGATCGCCGATACCAACCCCTGATATTTCGGTCTGTGTTGGATGAGGAGGATTCTGCTCTTCCCAATTGGTACCAGTACTATCTCCGTAAAAGACCCTTATTCCGATATAGGTGGTTACCACAATATCAGCGTGACCATCGCCATCTAGGTCGACGATCTCAGCTTCATTTGAAGAATCATGGTAGTTAGTTCCCAGGGGATTGGTAAGCGATATCTTATTGAGATAGTCATAGTTACCAAATCCATCCCCAGTATAGAGATAAACTCCAGCCACAGTCGGTTCCAGGTCTAAATACCATCTTGTTGGAACTGGTGCAGCAATGTCGATCTTCCCATCTTCATTGATGTCCCCAAGACCGATGGCTGCAAATGCTACTCCACTACCTTCTCCTGGAAGTCCACTTCCAAATGTTTCCCATCTTGTGCTTGATGGGTTATATTCGTAAGCGAAGATTCCCTCCGAAAGAACATCCTCATCATTGTTTGTAAAATATGAAGCTCCAAGATAGATCTCATCTCGACCATTATTGTCAGAATCATAAACCTCAACAGTGGTAAGGGATTCTGTTTCCTGTGGCAATCCGAAGGAAATATCCTTCCTTGTAAGATCCTCAACATCCTGGGCCCCCGCAGGGAGGGTCATAAGGATGAACAATGGAACCAACAGCAACGCTGTGATAAGAACGGAATAGAAACTTCTCAAGGAAACCACCTATATCTCTAACTGAAGTGAACAACAAACCGGTTTTATTTAACGGTATTGAGAATTCGATGAAATGTCTGTAAAAGACACATACCAATTTCTTTAAGAATTCATGAGTGAATATAGGAACGAGGAGAATGATACCAAAGAAGATCATTATTCCAATATTTTCGATACTTATCTGCACCCTCCTTGCCGGGTGTATTACTATACCCTATGTTTACGGAGATTACTATCGCGAGATCGAAAGGTTTTACAACAATAAGGATGAGATGTTGGCGATCGAACATGCTGAGTACAATATCAACTACACCACCTACACCAATTTGTCCCGGTGGGATGATAATTGGCCCAATTTCATAGATAGCGAAGTGATCGAACACTACAATGTATCCTACATTTCAGATAGTGAGTCCAAAAGAAAATCGGATATTTCATTCTACTATAATGCATGGTCGATCTTCTATCCAGAATTAAATTTCAAGATGAGGAACAATGATTACCTCCTAGAGATCAAGGCGAACAATGAGGAATATATCGATGAATTTGAAATTCCGTTATATCTGGAATTCGAGATCCGTGAGATGGTTATCGGGCACCTCGAGAATGAAAGCTGGGTATATGATAAGGAAAGTTGGAATACACACTACTGGGAAGATGATTTCAATGTTGAATTGTACCTCAATTTCACCAATGTCTATTTTGTCGCTATGGACCTTGACTACGATGACATATACGGACCTTTGGCAGCAGTATTCGTGGGTACATCTCAATTCTTGATACTTGACGAAGATTATGATCCATTGGTGATCGGTGTATCTCCGTCCCCTCATATTGTATCATAACGGTTTTCAATCCGAACAACAATACAGCCCCATGGAGATCAGGAATTTGAGGGAGGAGGATATTCCTGCGATCGTCGAACTCGTTTTCGCTCATCGGAAGACCAAGATCCCAAAACTACCCCTCAGGATCAAAGATGATATCTCGAAAATTGTTTGGACCAATCTTGGGGCCCCTTTCACACAAACCTTCATTGCAACCGAGTACGGAGCAGTTCTTGGTTTCATCAATATTCATCTGATAGAATTTCCGATGATAATAGGAAAGGAGTGCTATGTTTCTGACATGCTTGTCAATGAGAACCAAAGGGGAAAAGGAGTGGGATCTAAACTACTGGATAAAGCAGAGGAATATGCCAAGGATAAGGATTGCACCCGGATGATGCTGAACAACGGAAAATATACACTTTCCTATCAAAGAGGATTCTACAAGGAAAGGGGATACAATGAGAGAAGGAATGTTTCCAATTTCGTGAAGGATATATGACTGGATTAAATTTATCGGGAAGGTGATACTAATTAAAGGAAAGGTCCTGCTTGGATTAACTCTTATCATTTTGCTAGTCCCATTTGCCCATGGGACCAATTACGAGACATTTCATTTCCAGGAGGACGATGCAAAAGGGGATGTCTGTTATTTGAGAATCTTTCCCATGGGTCTTTACAGAGGCAAACAATATTCTGATCTGGATATATCCTATGCCGAAGCGAGATATCACAATGGTTCCATGGAATTCATTCTAAAGGTCTATGGGGAGATAGATATTGATGGT
>JAUVBH010000002.1 GCA_030591285.1 Thermoplasmatota archaeon | reverse complement strand
CAATACAACCGGACAGATGTTGAAATCATCACCTATTGTCACAGATGATGCTCTTGTATTCGGAGCTGGATCAGGAAATACATCGATCTTTTGCATTTCGATCGTGAATGAGAACATTGCCGATGAGGACAGGGTTCTTTGGTACTTCAATTCCAGGGCCGCTATTTCGTCTTCTCTCGCCGTTGCAGAAGGGCGCGTATTTTTCTCAAGACCTGACTCCCAGGGTTCAACTGGAAAGATGTATGCCTTTGGATCCCCGGATCCCGAAGTGATCTCACTCGAGCTTTCCGATCCTTCCCCGTATGTGGGAGAGAAGATCCAGGTGGTAGCAGAAGTTGAGAACGATGCCACCGTTGATGTGGAATTCGACATCCAGTTCAAAGCCTCTACTTTTGATAACCAGGACCAGTTCCTTGTGGGAATAGTTCAGGATGTTCCAGTATCTGCTTTCTCCACAGTGGAGGTTCAGGTTGATTGGATCGTTGAGATGGGATACGACATGATGGTCGCTTTCATAATTGATTCATCTCCCAAGGATGAGGACAAGACAAATAACTTCAGAACAGTGGATCTGTCCTATAATCTGTTGCTGAAGGATGGATGGCTTTCAGCAGGAAGTGGTCCCGGGAAAGATGGACACTCAGGAAGCAGACTCGATAGCAATAGGACATATTGGGCCACGGAACTCCCTGGTGATTGGCAGGGTCCACCGGAAGACAGCAGGTATGATGGTTTCACAGGAAATGGGACGATCTCAGTTGCTGGAGGTCAGATGTATCTGGTCTCTCCTGACGGTTCATTGATGGCACTCAATACCACTCCAGATCGTGACGGAATACCTGGAAACTTCTGGACATATCAGAATTCTTCAGTTGATTTCCTTGGAAGACCACTTCTGATGATCGACAGGGATATGGCAGTCGGTGGATCGAACAAGATCTTCGCCTTCGGTGATGATGGTGCGCTCTGGGCATTTGATTGGGTAGGTTTCTGGGATTCCAAGAACGATGGTCCATACCTCTTAGAAGAGGACACTGGTCCGCTTTCAGGTGATGTGATCTGGAGAACAGTGATCCCCGGATACCCGGCTCAACCTCTGTTCATAAGCGGTGGAAATGTGATAGTTCCTCTTCTGGACGGTTCACTGGCCGCTTTCGATGATGATACCGGAGAACTAGTCTGGACCGAAACGATCTCATCCCCCCAGGGTCCTTATGCAGCAGACCTTCTTTCCATATTTGCTTTCCAGGGGTCCCAGATGGTCAATATCGATCCACACGATGGCGGTGTTAAAGAGAACTATGAAATGGCATCTTTACTCAATGGAGAGAGTGTCAGATCTATCTCTTTCATTGATGGCATGCTAATGATATCCTTTGGGGACACTGTTGCGTTGTTGGATGCCTATCCAGACGATGACATGGATGGAGATGTTGACGGGGACGATGTGGATGAAGGTGTTTATGATAATGCAACTGGTTATGACCTGATCTGGTCATCTTCGATAAATACCACCATCGTTGCATCTCCGACGATGTCACCCATTGGGAATTCGGTTGCAGTGGTTGGCGCCGATAAGGTGTTCTTCCTGTTCCTGAACAATGGCACCATTAGAGGTTCCGAAATGGTCCAGATCACTGGAAGACCTGTATCTGCCGGTGATTCGTTCTATATGTATGCCGGAAGCTCCCCATGGACACTAAAGGCCTACACTCCTGATGATTCGGAGATATATATCGAGAGCTGGTCGTTCGTTCTTGAGTCCGAACCAAGGGGTGAAGGAGCGATCCTGAGAGACAATATGTTCATCTCCACCAAGGACGGGTCTATCAAAGCCATCGGAGCTGACAATTCACCACCCTTGGCAGTGATCACCAATCCAAATGATGACGTATTGGTCTTCCCGGGAGAAACTATACACCTGGACGCTTCAACTTCATATGATCCGGAACAGGACCCATTGACATTCGCATGGTATCTTGGCGGAGATGATACTCCTATCTATCAAGGGACCGAACCTGTTGTTGATGTTCAACTCAATGGAACAGGCAGGACCAAGTTGATCCTCAGAGTGTTTGACGATATGAAGGCCTTTGGTGAGGATTCCATCAATCTGACCCTATTGAAGAGGATAACATCACCGGACCATAACGATTATCTGAATGATATCTATGTGCACATGTCCTTCGGGATCTCAGAGCCATCTGGTGCATATGTGATCAACTCAACATCCGAGGATGATAGACCCGATGTTCCAGGTGCTGTTTTCATAGCTCATCTTGATTTTGCACCATTGCCCAAGTATGCTGACTACAGATTTGAATGGGCGAATATCTCCATGGGATTCCAGGGGCGGGTATTCCAGATCGGAATGCATCAGGAAATGTTAAAACTCTATTTCTTCGACGAAAACCTCGACCAATGGGCGGTCGCTCCATCCTCAGGGGTTGACATCGAAGAAGGAGTTGTATGGGGGAATTTCTCGGATCTTGCAAATGGTCTCTATGCCATTGGTATCATGGACAATTCCATTCCAGAATTCAGACATATACCGGATATCTATGTATTCAGACCTGAATCATCAACCGGTTATCAGTTCCGGGTGGAATACAGGGACCAGGACGGGGATGTTCCCAGATATATCAAACTCATCAGAGACAACCAGACAGAGTATGATCTGGAGGTTGAAGGGATCCTGGGGAGCGTCACAAGGTTCACATATTACTCCGTGAAGAATGTCATACTGACAGCAGAATGGCACTCATACCATTTCGAAGCAGATGATGGCAATTTCATAGTAAAATCACCCTACTTCACCAAGATCGTTGATAACAGCCCACCGGTGGCCGCGATAGTCTGGCAGGGAGGTTTGCTGGACATGAGGCAGATCGTCCAATTCTCCGCAGATGGGAGCAATGACCCCGATGGAGATGATCTGACATTTGCATGGGACTTTGACTATGATGGTGTCACGTTCGACCGGGACGCACTTGGAAAAGTTGTGGGACATGAATTCTACACTTCTGGTGTTTACAATGTGACCCTTCGAGTGTCAGATGGCAAGGACGATACTTACAAGACGATCATAGTCACTGTCAGGGAAGATGCACCCAATGGTGGCGGTGGTGACTACTGGTGGCTTGTTGCTCTAGTTGTTGTGATGGCCATATTGATCATAGCTGTGGTTGCATTCATAGTCCTTTCCAAGAAGGGGCATGAAGAACAAGATGAGTTCCAGAGACTGGCAGAAGAGACCTGGGACTGTCCAGAGTGCAACAGGACCATATCAAGAGCTGTGGACGAATGTCCTGCCTGTGGGTATGAATATGATCCGTTTGATTTTGAAGAAGATATGGATGAAATGTGAGGTTCTCGCCGATTTGTCCTAAGCTATAAATATAAGAACCCCAATCCGCCCTTCCTCACAGGTGAATCCAATGGGAAACATCAGACCAACCTTCATCAAAAGAACGGCAATCGAGATGCTGAAGAAGTATCCCGAGGAGTTCAATGATGATTTCGAGCATAACAAGGAATCCGTAAACAGGCTGGCTGTGATCTCAACAATATCCCTTCGCAACAAGGTAGCAGGCTACATCACCAGCTACAGGCGCGTTCTCGCCAACAAGGTCTGATACTTTCGGATACCTCCTTTCCTTCTTTATATAAACCATTTTTTGATAGATTTATTCTGTATGAGGATGGGTCCGCTCGGACCTCCCGCATGCATCCCTAACCGAAGGGCGGGGTTTCAAATCCCCTTTTCCCCGTCCACTTCTTTTTATTGATAATAATCTCAAATGAGCGATGATTATTTCTAATTCAACCATTATTAATCCACATGCCCTCCCCCGGGTCCAGGAACAAAGGTTACTCTATTCCAAAGGAGGAGGTTGTGATAGAAGCCGTTAGGTCGATCCTTTCGGAGGCCATGACCATCAGATCACAAACACTCTTTCATCGTTTGGTTATGACCAAGCTTCGGGAGATGGGGATCGTAAAGTTCAAACTATCACCCCAGAGGCTCAGAAGGATAACCGCCAAATTGGATGAGGTGGACCTTCTCATCCGCTGCAGAGAGGGAAAGAGGAAGTCTAATAGGGTCAGATGCCCGGTTTGCGGAACGTCCATGGATGAGATCAAGAACTCCACACTTTATGGTTGGACCGTTTCAACCGGGAGAGCGTGCCCTACCTGCAGTTACTGGTCAGGTACCAGGGAGAGAGTACCGACCAGATACGTTTTCACAGTTGAAAAGGAAAAATATCTGGGTGAGACAATAAAAAAGGAAGGGAGCTGATGAACGAAGACCATTTCCTCAGAGCTCTGGAAAAGGACAACATTGAAGAGGCCGAGTCCATTCTGGAATCTATAAAAAGGAAGATACCTAGAACCAGATTCCTTTACTATGAAGGGATGGTCCTTGATGGCATCGGAGAGCCTGAGGAGGCACTGAAGAAGTTCAATATGGCACTTGTCCTCCATCTCTCGGATCCGTCCATATGGCTGGCGAAGGCCCGGGTCCTTCAGGAACTTGGCAAGATGGATATGGCGAAAAGATCCGTGGATCGGGCCTGCAGATTATCCTCCGAGAACCCATCTGCATGTTTGCTCTATGCGGATATACTTTACAAAATGAAGGACCATAGAGGAGCAATGGTCCAGATCGACAATGCCATGGAGATGGCCTCTGATGATCCGGAAATACTCACTTTGAAAGGCATTCTCGTATCAATTGTCGACGAAGATTACATGGAAGCTCTGAAATATTTCGATAGGGCAATAGATTCTGACGAGGACCATGCCAGTGCATGGACGAATAGAGGTGTCGCTCTCAGAATGATCGGTGATAAGGATGGAGCGATCTTCTCCTTCCAGAAAGCGCTCATACTTGATCCTGACGAGAAAGTAGCAAGGGAGATGCTTGAACACATAGGTGTGGATGATCTCCTCATCCCAAAGGCAAAAAAAGACACCAAGAAGAGGAAAAACTCCAGAAGGACCCGATTGATGATAGATGAGGCTCCAAAGGAGAGAAGGAGCTCAAGAGAGCGGTTCACCGAAGAGATCGATCATGATGAAGTAGAGGAAGAAGATGAGGATGATGAAGAGGTGGAGGAACCCCTCGAGGATGAGGAAGATCTCGAGGACATAGATGAACTCGATGATGAATGGGAAGATGAAGAAGAAGAGAAACAAAAGAAAAGCAAACCAGAACCTCATGAAACGGAGATCGATGATTGGGACGATATCGAAGATGATGAGGATGAATTGGAGGAACTCGAGGATGAGGAAGACCCCGAACCGATCTTAACACCACCTCCACCAAAAAAGACAAAGAAGAAGAAAAAGAAGACCTCAAAGACAATTCATCTCAATTGCCCCCGATGTAGTGAACAGTTCGATATTGACGTCAAAGGCAAAACAAAGTTCAGCTGCCCATCATGCGGTCTGTCAGGAGAGATCGATTAGTTCAATGCAGGTAACAGACACCAACGAGATCAGCTATGGAATGCATGATCTGGTCTGTAACCTCTCTCAGGGATTCCTTTTCCTCAGCCTTATCAAGATATTTTTCGAAGGTAATAGGTTTTCCGAACTTCACCGTTACGATCTTTTTCACGTTGGGTTTATGGGTTCCTTTGGGCATTAGCTCATGAGTTCCCCAAACTCCAACTGGAATTACAGGGGCTCCTGACCACAATGCAAGTTTTGCAACTCCCACTTTACCTCTGTTGAGATCGAATCCCTCCCCTCTGGTACCTTCCGGATAGATTATGATGTTATGTCCTTTTTTCAGGAAAGCAACTCCCCTTTTAAGAGCTTCATCAGCATCCCCCCGGCCTCGATCCACAGGGATCGCTTTGAACCTTTTTGCTATCATCCTGAAGTATAGCTTCCCTTCGAACCAGTGTTTTCTATCTGCGAAGAAATGGGTATGTCTTCTGGTCGATAGGATGACCGACGGCATTGTCACGAACTCATCCAGATGAGAATTGTGGTTGACAGCAAAAATATAGGGTACATTCCTGGTCATATTTTCCCGGCCGATCTCCTTCTTTATGAAGAGCTTTCGTATAAAGGGTACAATGAACACCCTCTCAGGTAGGAGGTACACCCATGGAGACATTGCACCATGTGATGAATCAGAAAATAAATAAACCTTCTCGATAGCAATATCACAATGATGATGCAGGCGTCTATGTCCTCAAGTTACCCTTTTCTTGAACTTTTCTCCTATATTCATCATATTGTAACGGTAATTTGCCTTTGATATCCATTTATATACTATAAGATAACTATAACATCCTGGGTTTGGCTTTAAAGATCATTTATTAGATTCAATGAGGTGTGATTATGGCGAATGGGTTAAAGATTGTGGCGATAGCCTTGATAGTCTTAGGATTGTTCCTGGGCGGAGGTGGAGCATTTCTTATGTTCTCCTATGTTCCGGGATTGTTGGATGACGCTGAGTTACCGGACGATACGGACAAGCACTACTTCTATGGTGGGTATGTCTCAAAATTGGATACATCTACCGGTATGTTGGCTCAAACAGATTTTGTCGCTGACAGGCATGTGACATACGAAAGTGAAGCAGATGGCGGACATGCATTGGTCAGATCCGAGATCAGCGGGATCCTCAATGGAACTACCACTGAAATTCCGGATTTGTACAGTGATACGGTTTACGAGGTTCACCCAAAGGAGCTTACCCTTTACAATGTGGATATTCAGGGAGGTTCCAAGGAAGGATACAACAGGGATATTGCTGGATCCGAGGGAGTGAACTATGTGTTCCCAATTCCACCGGAAAAGGTGGATTATCAGATCTGGAGCTCCGATAACCTTAACTGGACCACTGCTTACTACCTTGGAACAGAGGACCGGGGTGGGGTGGAATGTTATCTGTATAAGGGTGAGATCGGCGATCTCGACGACCCTGCAGACAAGGGGTATGAGGTTCCGCTTCCAGATTCATTGGCAAGCCTCCTGGGGCCATTTGCGGAAGATACAAAGTTTTACCTTAAGGGATGGGAAAAGGCATGGGTCCACTCAACCACCGGGAGCATAGTGGATTATGCAAAGGAGCTACGTCAGTATCTCTATCTCCCAGAACTACCACCGATTCCTGAGATCATCTATCCTTCCGATCTGATGTCTTCGACAGGTTTCGAAGGAACCATTATGCTCTTCGATCAGGCCACAGGAACCTTCAATACACTAAGTGGAGCAACAGCCGAGAGGATGATCGAGGTTGTTTCTGATGAAGGATATGTATATACTGCAAATGAGACACTGAACGTTTATGATCCATTGGGGTCCAAGATCGATCTTCTAAGTTCTGCAGTACAAGTTATGTTCAACGCAACAGATGGAACCCATGCCGGTATGGGAAGATCTGGAAACTATCTTTTCCCACCTTCCGGTGTTGAAATGAAGGATTACATGATCTGGGATGATGGGTTCGGCAAAGAACTTACAGCCTCCTATGTGGGCAACAAGACCTTTGGCGATCTCACAGCTTATGAATACATGATCAATGTAGTGAATGATACCTACCTCGCTGGCGGGGTTGCTTCCATGGAGATGACCTACTGGGTCGAAGTCGTTACCGGTATGGTCCTGGATGTTGACAAGAAGGTTGTCAATTGGAGGCCGCAGCCCGCAAGGAGGCTCCCACTTGATACAGCATTGATCAACAAGACAGTGAACATGAATACCACCATTACTCAGACCAATCCGATCAACCAGAGTGAGACGACCATGGAGATCGTTGGTGAACAGATGATCAACTGCACCGGGTACACCGATGCAACATTCGCTGTCGCAATGATCGAGGAGACCGTGACCAAATACTACATGGGCGCTCCAATGTCCGCTCCGACAGTTTCAAAGTTCGGAGTGGATGCAGTGACCATGGAATATGTATATATTGATGGTTGGTCAACCGTGAATCGGACCGGTGGAGTATTCACCTTCCCATTGGGTATCCTCAACGAGACAGACGAGCTTCCAGCATCTTTCGTAATGTTCAACTCTGACCTTGGAGCGGTTATGCCTGCGGTTTTTACCGAAGAGGTTGTTTTCAACGGTCTTGACGCAGCGGTCTACACTATGGCACTGAGCGATTATCCCCTGGATTATGATCAGCTCGTTGCAGCCCTAAGTGGAAATGACCCTGGCATCCCCGGTGCCTCCGGATTGTATGCTGGATCAACGGTATACACTGTTGACATCGACACTGGCACCATTCTGGATGTCCAGAGGATGATGAACATCAAGATCGTTCCACCAACCTATGAGTATCTCTGGGACAATCTGATGTCACAGTCAGTGCTGGTAGGAGATTTTGACGGTGACAACATCACGGTTACCCAGACCCTTATAGGATATGAAGCTGGAGATGGAACGACACTCATCAACATGACCAAGACATACGCCTATGATAATGGAACAGAGTTCCTCCCAATAGAATATGGTGAGGCATTGATCAACACTACATCCCATGAAATGTATAATGAGACAATGGACCCACAGGATGTCTATCTACTGTTCCCTGCGAATCCAACAGCTATCTCTGCCTATCCTCAGATGTATATGATGGGCGGCGAGATGTTCACTGGAGCAGCCATGTTGACAACCCAGGACAACTCCACAGCATCATACACCTTCTCAGATGTTCAGGTCATTGATGCAGGGATGTTCGGTGCACCGGCAGGACTTCCAGCGAACATGACACTGGAATACAATTACCTTCTTGACAAGGTATCTGGAATGGTATTGGATGTCAATGTCCATATCAATGTCGAGAACAATTCTCAAGGGTTGAACATGGATATTGACCTTGTATCAGATAATGATCCGGTAATGATCGGGCTCGGCAACAAGGTGATGGGTTGGGCAGTATCCGAGATGCCTGCCGAGGTCCTTGATGTGGAGATGGAGCTTTACGACATGGAAGTTGCATACAACGTTGGAAAGGCCACTGTAATGCAGGGATTGTTCGATGTTGCTGATGGTGATAAACCGGCACTTGACCTTCATCTAATGTTCAATGCAACAACAAAGGCTACAATGATGGCAACAGCCCAGGGAACCATATCTCTTCTAGAACAACTGGAAGGACTCAAGACCCTTTACGGTCTGAACACTGTTCTCGGAATGTATGGCAACAAGGTAGCCCATGTCTATTACAAACAGCTGGATGAGGAACCTGCTGGATATGACTGGGAAGGTTCTGTGAAATACCACGGTGATGAGGCAAAGGCGATCGACGATACGGTCTCTTTGATGGGTACAACAGTACCTATCGTCCTCTTCGTTGTCATGGTCGTCTTTATCCTGGTTGGAATTGCATTGATCTTTGCAGGACCAAAGGGTGATGATGATGAAGAAGAAGATGAAGAAGAGCCTCCAGTTGATGAAGAAGAATCTGCCGAAGAAGGCGATGAAGGAGTAGGCGAAGAGTGATCATAAAACTCTGACCTAAGATCTTCATGCCCCGTTTTTCAAAGCGGGGCTTTTTTTATGTACATTTTCAGGAATTCTGTTCTTGAAAACACACCATCTTCTGTTATGTAGGAAGTTACAAGTTCAGCTGGAGTCACATCAAAAGCTGGATTAAAAGCTGTTGAACCATGTGGTGAGATCCTGCTATCTCTTAGCTCCTCTATCTCGGAGGGGTCCCTCTCTTCGATAGGTATCTGGTCACCATCTGGGCATTTGAGATCTATGGTGGTTTTTGGAAATGCTACATAAAAAGGGATCCCCAGATCATGTGCAATGACAGCTTTTTCATAAGTTCCTATTTTGTTTGCAAGGTCACCGTTAGCACATACCCTGTCTGCTCCGGTGATCACAAGATCGACCTCACCTTTCCTCATGAGGTATCCGGATGCAGAATCGACGATGATCCTATGATCGATCCCTTCTTGGAGCAGTTCCCATGCTGTCAATCTGGCACCTTGAAGCAAAGGTCTGGTCTCACTCACCCAGACAAAGGGGTTACCGCCATCTCTTTTCTTTACCCTTATAGGTGAAAGAGCTGTGCCCCAATCCATCGTAGCGAGAGCACCTGCATTGCAGTGTGTCAGGATCTTTGCGCTATCTGGGATGATCTGTGCCCCATTCTCTCCGATCATCCTGCACGCTTCCATGATCCGGCCGTATATGTTAAAAGCGGTCTTGGAAGCCTGATCCTTCCCACCATCCATGAAAGCCAACTTGACCTCATCGAGACAGTTTCTGAGATCAACAGCTGTTGGTCGAGAATTCAGAAGAGCATTGTAGGTCTTTTCGAGATCCTCTCCTCGGTCCAAAGCGAGGGACAGGGAGAAGGCTGCAAATGATCCGATGGCAGGGGCTCCTCTGATACCAAGGGTCTTGATACAGTGGATCTGTTCCTCCAGGGTACCTGCAGATATTATCTCAACTTCAAGAGGAAGCCTACGCTGGTCGATAAGTTCGATCTTTCCTTCCTTTACCCAGAAGCTAGGTCGGTCAAAGATCTCATCTGCAACCGAGAACCTGATCACATCACCTCATCGATCTCGGTCCAAGAGGGTGTCCCTGCATATTTGGAGGAGGCCTCATGGGGGGTCCTCTTCCTGGGGGGTATCTCTGTGGGGGGAGCCGAGCCTTGTTGGATGATCTGCTCTTCAATACTGCGGCCAGAACAAGGATCAACAGGATAGCACCACACACCACCGGTATTCCGATGTAGAAGATGGTTCCAATTTTGTCTAACACTTCGCCAACTTCACCATCGAGCGCATCAACGTTCAATACGATGTCCTCGGAGGATTGGGCTCCTTTTGAATCTTCTACAGTGACCGTGATGGTACGATTTCCCGAAAATAGAAGTGTGGGAACTGCGAAAGTTCCTGAGAATGTCAGATCTCCAGCTTCCTGGTCAACTCCCTCCCCATCATCCTTCAGATCAATATCTGATATCAGGAAACCGGAAAGGTCCAGTGTGACCACAAGGTTATCCAGGTCGAGAGGGTCAGCATCGGTGACATTTACCGTTATGGTGATCTCATCTCCTGATCTGACGTTGTACTTGGAGACGCTGATGTCCAGGATCTCCGGGGCCGAGTTCGCCTTTTCAATGGTGATGGAGAAATCCTCTGAGGCGGATAGTCCGGTAAGGTCCATTGCTGTAACCTCTATCTTCCCCTTCAGGCCTGGTGTTACCGAGGAACTTGCTGTGAATTCCAGGGTCCAGGTGTCATCTCCCTCGTATTTCATTCTGGTCTCTGAACCCCCCCTTAGTGGGGTCAGGTCAACCCAGACCTCGTCAACATCATCATTGTCATCCTCTACTGTTACAATGACCTGCGCCGTTTCCTCATCATCGTTCACGATGGTATTTGGTTCGACAAGTATCTGAATGATGGTTGGTGGGACCGGTGGCAATATGACATCGACCCATACCCTTTCGATGGTCTCATGTTCGGTCTCATCGATGGCCTTGAGCTCGATCTGGTATTTGTCCAGGGAGATCAATGGTCCAACGGAGAAAGCAAAACTGTAGTTATCGTCATTGGAGAACAGGTCTCCATCGATACCATCATCGTTCAGCTCCTGTTTCTTATCTCCACCCAGTGGTGTCAGATCAGCTATGACCTCATCGATATCGTTCTCGGCATCCTCAACGATGGCCCATATTGTGACGAGGGTGTAACCATCATTGGGAACCTTGGCCGGATCAGCTCCGGCATCAATGAAATCTGGTTTCTCTGTGAATTCCGATAGTGGATCGACCTTTAACGTGACATTGGCATATGCCTGTGCCCCCTTGGAATCTCTGACTGTGATCATTAGGGTCCACTCGCCTCTCGGGACCTCCCTTGTGATCTTGTATGAATAGATCCCGTCATCTGCAACACTGTCCCCGCCCGTCCTGCCATCATCATACATCCTCTGGTCTGAGCTCATTCCGATGGATGATAGATCAACAGTGACCCTGTAGATGTTCCCATCCTCATCAGATGGTAGACAGTTGATGATGGGCTGTTTTGAGCCGTCATCCGGTATGTAATCCGGATCGATACTGGCACTTGTGATCCTGGGTGCGTGGTTCAAGAACCCATAGGCCTCCACCTCAAAATTTGAGGATTGTCCGATCCTGTCCCTATGGGCCGGATCAGATACCACTACGTTCCCTGTTGCATTGATGTAGAATTTGTAATCTTGTCCTGCATAGGTCCTGTCTGGAGCTTTCACGATCCATGTGACCGTGCTGTATGTTCTGGGGGCGGTCATTTCCAGAACCTTTGTCTGGGAACCTTCTGCCATCATGAAATCATCAGGCAGTTTTAAAAATGCAGTCGGGTCCTGAAGTTCCACACCATTGAAGACCGGTGGTGCACTATAGGTGATGTTCGCGGTGATCTCGAACTCCGTCCCAGCCTCCACATTCTTCGGTTTTTCGATGTCGTGAATTATCCATGGCGAGGCAGAAACCCCTATCCTGTGGTTGCCTATTCCTCCATCATCTCTTTCATAGACATTCCAGAGGCTTTGAAACTGCGCCTTTGTGAGGACAGCATTTGGACCACCAGCTGCTCCAGTGCCCGGTGGAAGTGGATCATGGACCCAAAAGGTACCATCGTTAAACCCTGAATCGTATTTCACAAGAACTCTCCACACCTTCTCCAGACCTGCAAGGTCCTCCGGTGTGATCTGAGGGTCTGGAGGATCAGGTGGTTGAGGGTTGTTCGGGTCTGGTGGATCTGGATCTGGAGGTGTAAGCTGTGGTGGATGGTCCTTGTACATGTAGACCATCACAGGATGCCCCAGGTAAACTGATTCGTAGAGATCCCCTATTCTAAAATCGGACCTTGGATCCTCATCATTCCAATCGTAGTAGAATCCCCCATATCCTACATTCCTTTCATCGTAACCTCTGAGGTTCCCCTTTGCCCAGCTTTGATCCGAGAAATGTGCAGCCCTGGTGATCTCCTTGTAGGAAGCAACATCATTATCGAGTGGGCCCGTGGAAGTAACATTCCGGATGTCCTGTTGAGTGATCGAGGGGCCATACATGTCAAAGATCATCTGAAGACATGCTTCTCCGGTATATTCCTCCTGGGAGGCAGAATGATAGGGCACCACCTTGGATAGGTCCCTTCGGGCTGAATATCCATCGGCCCCCTTTTCCATGGTGGTCATTACAGCGATCGAGGAGATCATCAGGACAAAGATAACCCCTATGATCGCAGCAGTTTTTGAGAACCTTGAGTTTCTGACCTTCATGGGCTCACCCGAGGAGGGATTGGGCTGGATAGCTCCAGCTAATCATTTTAGTGATTAATGGCGGATATTATAATGTTTGTGGAATCGGAGGCGTGGTATCCTTCGTATAAGGTAAAATTGATACATTGGTTAGTGTATCCCCCAGGGCAGTGGGTGTTCGGAGATGAGCGGCGGAACCAGGAAAGAGAAGGATCCTCTGGGTGAGAGGGAGATCCCCGAGCATGCATATTACGGGATACAAACCCTGAGGGCAAAGGAGAATTTTCCAGTATCCGATCTACCGAACCACCCCTTTTTACTTGATGCGTATGCAACGATCAAACAATCCGCTGCTTTGGCGAATATGGAAGTTGGTTGGCTGGATCCCGGGATCGGTAACGCAATTGTATCAGCAGCTGAAGAGGTAAGGCTTGGAGGATTTCGGGATCAATTCCCGGTAGACCGCTTCCAGGCCGGGGCGGGAACATCAACCAATATGAACATGAACGAGGTGATTGCCAACAGGGCCCTGGAAGTGATGGGATATAGAAGGGGACGATATGATGTCATATCACCAAACGACCACGTGAATATGGCCCAGTCCACCAATGACACATTTCCTACAGCCATGCAGATATCCGTCTATCGGATGACAGTGACCCTCATTGATGTTCTTAGGTCCCTTGCCCGAACTCTCAAGAACAAGGGTGATGAATTCAGAAATGTTCTGAAGACCGGAAGGACACATCTCCAGGATGCTATGCCGGTATCACTTGGTGGTGAGTTCAGAGCTTACGGAACTGCTCTTGACCGGGTCACTTTAAGCCTTGAGAAGAGAAGCCAGAGGCTTCTGGACCTTCCTCTTGGAGGAACAGCCACCGGGACCGGAATAAACACGCACCCTGATTTCAGAGAGAAAGCGATATCCCATCTTTCCGAGCTTACAGGATTGCCACTAAAGTCGAATCCCCAGTCCTACGAAGCCATGCAGTCCACAACCAGGATCGTATCGGTCTCATCTTCTTACAAGGAGCTTGCCCTCGAACTGGGTAGGATCGCCAACGACCTCCGATTGATGTCATCAGGTCCGACCAGCGGTCTTTCAGAGATCCAGCTTCCTGCGGTTCAGCCTGGTTCATCGATCATGCCTGGGAAGGTCAACCCTGTATTGCCGGAGTGTCTGAATCAGATCTGCTTTGTGGTGATCGGGAACGACGTCGCGATCTCACAAGCAGCTGGTGCAGGTCAGCTGGAACTGAACGTGATGATGCCGATAATGGGGAATCTGATACTCAGATCTGCCGAATATCTGGTAAATTTCCTTCCAGTGTTCAATGAAAAATGCATAGCGGGGATCACGGTCGATGAGGAAGAACTGACCAGACGCTCCTTGAACAATCCTGCACTAGCCACGCTTCTGAACAGAAAGATCGGGTACCTTGAAGCTGCTGCCATCGCAAAAGAGTCTGCGGCGACCGGAAAACCTGTCAAGCAGCTTGTGATCGAGAAGGGTCTTCTGGATGAGAAGGAAGCAGAAGAGATCTTCAGCAAAGATGCTCTCCTTGGTATTCTGGACAGATCATAGGATGCCAGGGAAGATCAGGGTCGCGATCCACATTACAGCTCCCACGACCACTGGTATTATGATGTTATCGTCCGAGAGAAGCTTATTGGGCAATGGAAGTGATTCTGCGATCGATCCGGTCACCCCCGCAATAACGGCAGGTATCGGGCCCCAGATCAGGGAAATAATAATGATAGGAGAGACGAGGAATGCTATAGATCCAGCGACTGTCTTTCTCTTGTTCCAGGGAAGATTTGGTCCGTTGATCGATTTTCCAAATACATATGCCGTAGGATCTCCGAACGATAGTGCGATCACAGCAAGGAGAGTGACGTCGCTTCCGAAAATGAACCATGCAAGAAGGGTTCCAACGAAAAAGGTGATTGGTCCTTGGCCTGGAACAACATCTGTGGTCTTATCATATCTGGCAAGGAACCAGGTGAGAACAGGAATTCTTCTCTTTTCCAATATCAAACTTATACATAGTCCGATCCCGAGTATTATCAGGAAGAACCATCGGGACGGATCATAGGTTAACAGAGAAAGAATGAATACAAGACCCACCGACATGTGGAACACTTTCCTCCTTATCCAAACGCCACCCCCGGTCTCCACGACACCTGGACTCATCGTTGGGGTTATCGCTTTGGGATTATAAAACCTTCATGAACAATCAGATAGTATATTGGTATGATGAATTCAAGACGGTTTTTTCGTAAGTCCCTCCCGTCAATTTGTATCTGCCTCTGGACTTCGATATCATCGCTGAAAACAGCCTGCGGCTTCGGTTCTCAGCTGACCTTGCCATCAAAAATAGCAAGACCCACCACAACGGACCGTCAATTTCAAACTACCGCTGTGCGGAGCTATGAAAAACGATAAAAATTATACGACGATCAACTTTCATACCAAAAGATGTGAAAGGGCTAGAGAAAGAACAAATCAGAGGGGATGGGATGCACTCTGCATTCTTCTAACCCTTTCCGGGCAATCAACGACCAAAAAGAGGGATATTGATCGGTCGAAGCCCAACTTTCAGTCGGGAAATAATAAGTAGATTACAGATTATATAAAGATTGTTGTGAAATTGCCCTATAAAAGGCATATTTCATCTGGTCCTTCCAGACCTTGGAGACACTCTGGAATTTCCATTTCTTCGTGAGGATCGATACTCCTTTTCCATCATCTCTTTCTGTTCCTCATCCTTGAGGGACCGATAAGTATCAACACCTCTCATGAAAGTGGTCAGGAGACCTCCAAGGAACATCATCACCATCGCAAGTTCAAGAGGGACTATGCGGATCCCTAGTTGTTCGATCCACAGACCATGGACCCCCCAACCGGCCAGGGCAGTGAACTGAAAGATCGTAGCAAATAACAGTAGGACCATCCTATCTGCTCTTCCCATCACGCCCCTGTAATTCCTTCCACACCCAAGTGCTTGAGCCTGTGTTCCCATGTACGATGACAGCAAGACAAGCACCACGGTTATGAGGCCGAATGTGGTATTGCAGTATGGGGAGAAGGCAATACCTATCAATATTGCAACATCTGAAAACCTATCGAATGTATGGTCTAGGAAATCTCCCGTTTTCGAAGTAGTATTGGTATAACGGGCAATTCTTCCGTCTAGAGTGTCCGCTATAGAATTGAAACCGATGAAAACCAGTGCCAGTGCAAGTGAGAAAGGCCATATCTCGTACGGTCCATCCCATGCCAATAGATCTGACTGAGTATAGAAGAACCCGCCAATGATGGCAAAAACGAATGACAGAGTTGAGAAAACATTTGGATGGACCCTGCTGAACAACCTTGTTAAAGGATCGAA
This sequence comes from Thermoplasmatota archaeon, assembly GCA_030591285.1. Lineage (GTDB taxonomy): Archaea > Thermoplasmatota > Penumbrarchaeia > Penumbrarchaeales > Penumbrarchaeaceae > JAFGLL01. Next base: position 9,281 of record JAUVBH010000002.1, on the reverse strand, counting down.
AAAAAGATCCAATTTCTTTCTGTAACCCTCTAGGACCATTCCGCCATCACCTCTAACCAATCTACTTTGCCGGGTCTGTATTCCGCCAATTCGATTAATCTTTTGCCCTGGTAACAATCAATGATATTCATGACTTTCTCTAACATCTCATCTCTGGAAATGTCTGTAACATCGATCTCGAATACTATACCTGCTCCGGGAATTAGCTCTGTCCAGTCTTTCTCGGATAGCCTTTCATCTTCGATCTCCACCGCCTCGACAAGGATAACGGATACTGCTTCAGCTTCCAGATTCTCCCGAACCTTCTCTTTTCGATATCCCCGATCTTCCAATCTATTTTTCAATTGAGCAGGATCCAATCTGAGGACAATGCAGATATCAGAGGGAGCGAGATATGATAGATGCCCATCAACAGCCATGTTCTTGTCCGTTTCCGTTGTGAGATCTTTCAATCCTTCTTTCAACCTTCCAATATCAACGAGTATCTCTCCAGTGACCTCCTCCACACCCTCTTCCAATCCTCTTTGAATGATAAATTTATTAAGATCCACTCTTACCCAGCCTTTTCCCTCCATATCATTGGAAATTGTAGTTTTTCCCACACCTGGTGTACCGGTGATGGAGATCAGCATAACAGCTTATCGGTGTTCAGGGGATTAAATTTATCCATCATCCCGAAAACCTTCAATACCCAAGGTGTACCAGAATATTGAAAAACAATGGTTTTTAGTGTCTTGTGTGGGAAAATTTTAAAATGGCACCACAGGTTCTTACCTACTATAACAAAACAGAGGATCGTTGATGTCAGGGAGGAGGAATATTTGGTGGGCCCGCAGTGCGGTCTTTCTCCTGGTCCTACTTTTGGTGGACTGGAGTTCGGTTGCAGGTAGTGATCCAACCAGGGCTTCAGGCACTGATATAGTGGTAACTGACATCACATCACATTCCGATGGATCCAACATCGGGATGACATCCCAAACCGTCACAGCGCTCCTTGACAATGATGGGACCCTTTATTTTTCACCACACGTGAACGCTACTCTAACGGTCTACTATCCTGCCAATGAAACCGATATGTCAGTTGTATTCACCAATACGACCTATGTCGGGAGCTTACTTGGCGATCCCGGAAATTCCACGTCAGTTATATTCCCCCAGTGGATCCCATCCTTCGAAGGTTTCTATGCTCTCAATGTCAGTATTGATTCACCGGATGACCATCCTGACAATAATTCCGTGAACATCACGGTCAGGGCCATGGTTGGAAATCCTGTTGATCTATCCATAGATGTCAACGATCTTTGGAAGGTCATCAAACCCGGTGAATCCACCAGTGATCCGCCGAACTCTCCATTTGTTTTCAGGATCCGAAACGACGGATTGGACCCTGACAGTTTTTCCCTGGATTTCGAATCTGATTGGCTCGAATCCGGTTGGAGCAACAATACTGGAATTGTCCAGCCAGGGATGTGGTCCAATAATATTGTTGTGAATGCCAAGGCCCCTGCCGATGCAAAACCCCCGGAATTCGATATCCTGGTAATTACAGCCACCTCAGACACTGATCCAGGGATATTCAAACAAAGAGCAGTTGATATCAAATTGTACTCCCAGAGTGGTGTTTCAATAGTTGTCATCTCTGAAGATCCCATGGTGGTCTATCCTGGCGGGGAGTGGGTATTCTTCGATTTTCTTGTGATCAATACCGGAGACCGGGCTGATGATTTCGTACTTGAAGTGGATACGGTACCATCAAATTGGATCGTGGAGCTTAGATACAGCCCATATATCAGAGCACTAGATCCAGGTGACACCAGGACAGTTACTGCCACGGTCAGGATACCTCCTCTGAACTATGAGACAATGGAGGAAGACAACACCTACAGAGGTGACACAGGTACCTTGGTCTTGAAAGCATCAAGTCCCACCTCCAAGGTTGTAGGAACCGGAGAAGGACACATCTATGTTGGCCTTGTCCACACTGTACGATTGGAAGTGAATCCACCCAACAGAACCTTAGCCTGGGATCCCAATGTGATCCAGAATGTTTCCTTCGCTCTCAATATCACCTCTGTCAACAACATACGAAATGGAGTGGGTATCGAGATGGATGTGAACCTCACACTTGCTGAGGGGAAATACGGGGTCCTTTTCTATCCCGTGTGGGACCAGGGTAGATACAATGAAACAGAATCCAAGAGGTGGACCGGAGCGGTCGCTCCCAAGATCCTTCACCTGGAATCAGGTGAGATGAGTTTCGGTTCCAGAGTTGAGGTTACCGCACCAGCGTTCCCATTCCAGGGGACTGCGGTCTCAGTTGTTGAAGCCACCCCGCTATTGGGTATTGGTGAAGAAGGTCTTGCTTTACCTACTCGGGAGATGGTAAAGGTCTTCGTTAGGCCGGAGATGCAATTCAAGGTGCAACCTCCACAAACCGATTACTACCCGGAATTTAAGAACGGGAGCCTACCGACCGATACCAACGGGAACTCTGTTCCGGATTGGCAGGAAGGGGCCCCCGGAGATATTCTCAGATTGCCGTTCAATATCACCAATCTTGGGAACACTGCTGATTTCTATGATATTTATGCAGATGCGATACCACGGTCTCCAGCAGCTACCCTTCCAGATGATTGGCTGATCACATATACTTCGTTGACAACCGAGCTGATCCCCTTCTGGTATGATCCTCTGAACCCGGACCATTCCATTTTGATCTGGGTCATGGTCAGGGTTCCACTGGGGACTCCCATCGGTGAGGTCACTGAAATAAAATTAGAGGTCACCTCCATATTTTCAAAGAATCCGGATTACCGTTCGGAACCGCTGATCATTGAGGCATCCATCGATATCTATGTCATCCAGGGTTTCGGATTGGACCTTGAACCTGAAGAGAGTGCTGCATATGCGGCCCCGGATGAGACCATCGAATACAGGCTGAACATAACCAATATTGGAAACGGTGTGGATACTGTAAGGTTCATTCCTGTTGTAGACGATCTTCAGGGGTGGGTTATCGAGTTCAATGTGTCGAATATTGATCTGGAACCTCTTGACAGGCACACTGTCACTCTTTTCGTCACACCATCCATCACTGCATCTGCGGATGATGTACTTGCCATCAAGGTCAGAGCAGAATCCCTGCTGGAACCTGGGACTTTTGACGAGGTCTGGATCAACACCACTGTGGAATATGTGGGTGGGGTAATGATCGATCTGGTGAGCCTGGATCAATTGATCTGGCGTTTACCCGGAGAGATCGCCACCTTCAAGCTAAGGGTTACGAACACAGGAAATGGGAACGATACCTTCCAACTTAACCTGGAACTTGGTGCAGACAAGTGGGGGGGTGTTATCGATATCGGTGATAGTAGGGGTCCAAGTGTTGTAGTTGATATTTCCAGGGGCGCATCCTACACTTTCCTTGTAAACATCTCACTACCTTCTCTTACAACAGCAAGAAGCAGAGCTGAACTTGTGGATATGAACATACTGGCTGAACAGAAGATCGCCAATTACCTGAGAGTATATCCGCACAATGCCCTTGAACTGATCTCAGAAGAAGAGCTCACTGTTGGTGTTCTCAAACAGTACAAGGCGGATATCTACCTCGCTCCAGCTGAGACCAGATTGAAGGATGTTCTGGTGGGCGAAGAGGTCAATTTCAAGTTCATCCTGAAGAACATAGGGAATGGGGACGACCTAATAACAGCGGGCCACTCATCTCCCGATGGTGGGTTCAGGCATCTCAGCTGGACCTACCTGGATTCGGGTCCTTTCGACCTTGCTCCCTTCGGAGAGAAGCTCCTGAACCTATCCATTGAACCGGATCCAGAGGGTCTTCCCCTCTACGGAGAGAGAATTGTACTCATGGTAGAGGCTATCGCTGGAAACGGTGTCAGATATCGATCAACCAATGTTTCAGCCCAGATCGTGCTATCTCGAATATTGACAGATATGACCCAGGTTGACCTTGGGGAGCAGGGAGAGGTCGTTATCAGGATCTCGAACATGCCGGCTCCCGGTACAACTCCAAGATTGGGATTCCCTGATCAGAAGTCATTCAATATCTCCTCCGAGGTAGATCAGCAGACCGTGACCGGTTCCGGCTGGAAGATGGTTCTACCATCATTCGAGGTCACTCTCATAGACCTGTATCAGATCGGTGATGTGAAGATCCCCATTGAAGCTCCCCCAGATCTGCTGACGAATTCCGAATATGCTTCAGTGAACATCGAGATAAGAGGCGCTCTCGGGATGTCTTCTACACATCGGACCATGGCCAGGGCAGTCTACTTTGATGCTGGTATCGATGTCCATTCCACAAGGTTCCAGAACCTTTACGAATCCAGGACCGGAAAAGCCTACATCCGACTTGTCACAACGGGGACCAGAGGACAGGAAGTGATACCTGTCGTTGTTATGGTCGGAGGAGAGGTAATTGGAGAATATAATGCCGGTCCAGCCTACCCGCAGGATTACGGCAGTGGAGAACAGGAGATAATCTTCGTTGTAGAATTCGAGCTTCCCACTCTGAAATGGTATGAGAAGGGAAGATCATTGGAAATGGAGGTCCTTATCGACCCGGACAATGAGATCGTTGAGAACACCATGTCAGGAAGGTCAATGGCAGAGACCAACAATCAACTTAGGAAGGATTTTGTTATCAAGAACTACACTCCCCATGTTGCGGTGCTGGTGTTGTCCGGTTTGCTTCTTTTGATAGCCGCAGTAGCTGGAGTTATCGGTTTCTTCTATATGGATAAGAAGAACAGCTGGTATCTTCTGCCTCTCTCCATCGGTTTGTCAGGTCTCTTCGCCATGTTATTCTATGTTCCACTGGAGGAATCCGGACTTTCATTGGATGTATCCAATGGATTTGGACTTGCAATAATTGCCATCGATATCTTCTTCATAATGCCAGTGATGGTCTATCTCTATACCAGGGCGGGTGATTCCTACATCCTGCACTTGATCAATACCAGAAGGGGAAGGGAGATAGTTCAGGGTCAGGAAGTGACCTCTGATCTGATCAAACCTCTCCTTATCGCCCTCATTGGCGGTTTGTTGATAATCCTTATACCTGTGCTCTACTGGGTCATCCCGTCAGAGATGAACAAGGGTTTCACAGGGATATTGAACGCTTTCTTCGGGTTCAACGGCACCATTCCTGTATGGGTCCCCGTACTCCTGATACCTGCATTTGCAGTTGGACTGCAGATGGTAATGATACAGCTCAAGAGGTCAGCTCTCAAGGATATTGAACACACATGGGACAACCTGGAACGCCTCAAGTCCGAGATCCAGGAGGGGTTCAAGTGAGCACCGAGAATGCCCGGGACATGCTCCTGAAGGCAGAGCTCGCACTCGCAGATGGCAACTTCATGAGAGCCCGTAAGATCTCCCATAGAGCAAGCATTCTTCTTGACAAGACCCAGGGACTGCATCGGGATTTCATCGGTGTTCTCAAGAAGATGGTCTCCAAGGTAAGGGAGATGCAGGATATGGGATATGATATCGGGGAGGCTCAAAACCTCCTTGAGAAAGCCCGAACCCGAGCAGTAAAAAGCGATTACGAGACCGCCATTGATATGATAAAGAAGGTGGATCCTGCCCTGGATAGAGCAACATATCTTCCTTTCCCTCTCCTGAACAAGACACTTGACATCATCTCAACCATCCAGTATATCAAAGGAAAGATCGTCTATGCGGTCAGGATCGAGAATCCAATGAGTGAAGCTCTTGGAGAGATAATCATCAGACCATTCCTGTCAGAAGGGGATTTCCACCCGGTCCAGGAGCGATATTTCGGTGTGATTGGGCCCAGGGAGTTCAAGGAATCCACATTCAATCTGGTTCCAAAATCAACTGACTGGAACATAGGGGTCGGCCGGGAGGTTCTGATGGGTGAAGGAGTGGTCCTCAGGACAAAGCTCTCATCAAAGGGCGGGACCGCAAAATATTACATTACAGTGGAGAACAACTCGGACCAGATCATCCGTGATATCAGGGTCGGTCCAATGGCTCCAGGTGGACTGGGATCAGACCCATCCAGCGGCACCATAGATTTTGTGGAACCCTTCGCATCCAAAACACTTGAGTTCAACCTGTTCCCGGTGGTCCTCGATAGAGAACCGGAGGCTGTGCTGGAGAAGGTTGTGGTCCTGGAAGAGGATGAGGACCCTGATGATATCATTGATGATGATGAGGAATGGGGTGAAGAGGTCATTGCAGAGGAGAAAGATGAGAAAGACACTGGATTTGACCTTGACCTGGACGGATTGGATGATGAGATTGGAGGGATCCCGGAAGGACCCAGGGATTTCACACCTGTAGAGGAGGAATACAATCTGATCTCCATGGTGCCTCCGAAATACCCGGAAGAGGTCGAAAGACAGATCGAGAAGAAGAAACGGAGGATTTGACGATAATCAATTTTTGATCAAGCTCAGGAGGAATACCGAATGAAGAGAAGAATACTGAAAAGAGAAGAGGGTGCCATTGGGATCGGGACTTTGATAGTCTTCATTGCCCTGATACTGGTGGCAGCCATAGCGGCAGCGGTTATCATTGGTACCGCTGAACAATTGGAAGAACAGGCAGAGATTGCTGGCAGCGATGCGTCGAGACTTGTGCGATCCGCTCCGGACATCATCATCGCAGAGGGAGATATTTCTGCATCGAACACCATTACAACCGCATTTCTGTACTTGAATCTCTACGGGAGTCAAGGAATAGACATGAGAGATCTGGTCATCCACATACTGGCAACCCCAAGCGGTGGTAATGCTGTTGCGGGAGATCTCACTCTGGACACCACCGGTGCTGCTGACGCAGACAGCTTCACTGTTATTGAGATCCATGACCCTCTGGGGGCGTGGGACCCGACCGGAACACCGGCCAGCTTCATCTTGGGCCAGAGAGCACAACTCCGCGTTGAGATAAACCTGGGCCTTGCTGCTACAGCTTTGCCACCGGATTCCACACTTGAGATAACGATGGACGTTACCACTTCCGGACATGAGACCATTGAGTATCTCAGGACCCCTGCTAGTTTCCCGACCGGCGGAAGAGTCTCCTTCGTAGACTGATCGTCCCTGGAGGATAGGTGATGGCCAGGAGAAGGAATAATTCCAACGACGTTGAGTTCGTAATTGAGGACGAAGAAGAACCTCAGGATGAAGAGGTCGAGATCTCTACCTCTTCCAAGCGGACCGGCGTAAAAGGGGGCGCTGTTGAGCGCTATGAGGTCCGTATTGGACCTCCTCTAGTTTCCGGAAGGAAAGTAAAACCTCTACGAACCCCCGAGGAGAATGTGGAAAAACCAAGGGAGTTGAGACCTCCAGATCCAGTTGCTGGAGGTTTTTCCCAGGGGGTTGCCGCATCATCGCTCTCTGTAACCGGGACCCAGCAGTTGTACAAGATCGAGGACGACCTCAGGAGGACCCGGGATATCGTCGAGGACCTCAAGCACAACATGGGGCTCGTTGAGGGAGAGGTCAAGGATCTGAAAGCAGAGATGGATAGGACCTCCTATCTTCTACGGAGTCTGGAAGGGTTAAAGAACACCATGAAGGACATTGAGTCCACGGTGAGTGAGTTATCGGGTCTTTATGATCTGATCTCCGCCAACATCAATCCATTCATCGAGATCCCACCACTTCAATCAAGGGACAAGATAGTGAAACCAGGCGTCGTGGAAGAGGTCGAGGAAATGGAACAGGAAACCCCTGACGGCTTCCAGGAGATCACAGATATCTTCGATGACGATTCCGAGGAGGAAGAGACGGACCAGGATCGGGGAGGCCCAGATCTCGAATCAGAGGAATGGATCCTCAGGTGGATCAAGTTCCTTATCGAGAAGGTTGGAAAAGAGGGCCTCGAGAAAACCCTCGATTACTATGTGGATCTGGGATGGATCGACGAGGACCTCACAGAAAAGGTACTGGAGATAGCTAGAGGAACCGTAGGGTCCAAGGTCCACACAGAAGGTAAGAAGGTCACCTGGAGAATGGATGCAGAGGACCATGTAAGATCCCTTGAATTTGTACGTAGGATAAGAACGAACAGGAGGTGAACGGGGACGTCTGGTACCGGTAGTGCCGTGGCGGTCGCCATTCTGCTCATGGGCATGATCACAGGTCTATTGCTCGCCCAGCCGTCAATGGACAGGGCCATAGAGGACATGAAAGATGCCAGGGAAAGTGTAGCGGAGGAGCTGACCGAGATAAGCAGTACCCGGATATCATTGGTCTCTGTTAACTACAACAACACGACATCGGTTCTTAATCTTACAATGGAGAATGACGGATCGAACGTTATACCCCTTGAGGACTTTGATCTGCTGCTGAACGGAACTTACGTCTCTGGAGGGATCGGTAACACTGGTTACTTCTATCCTGGAGAGATTCATTCGGTATCACTGAGCAATGTAACGGATCCAAGATCGGTCAAGATCATAGGGCCCTGGGGCATATCGGATTCTACTTCGAATATCGGGAGTGGTTAGGAGGTAAAGGAAAATGGCAGGTTCATCAATATCCGAGATGATCTTCTTCATCGCAGCGATCCTGGTTTCATCAGCAGTCGCCATCACATTGATAGGGGTCATCGACAATTATGCTGATCAGATATCGGATGAAGCTTCTGTTATGGAGGGAGAGATGCGGTCGCGGATGACCATCATCAATGACCCATCCTATGTTGTGTACGATACCAGTTCCAGCAATCTTACCTTCTATCTCAAGAACACTGGCACCAGCGACCTTTCCATGGATGATATCGTTGTGGTTGCCAATGGAACTGCCAAAGCAGGGAATGATATCCGGGTCACCCTGATGGGGACCTCTTCCGTATGGAAACCCGGCGGTGCTGTTCAGGTAACGTTCACTGTTCCCAATATAGTCGAAGGAGTTGATTATAACGGTTGGGCCACGACCTCCGGGATCAACGAGAACGGGCAGATAAGGGGAAGCGCCCAGGACAGTATTGTTTTCAGGATAAAGGGGGTCTGATCCTATGATGACCAATAAAAACAGCCTGCTGCGGTTCGATTTCGAAAGGGATGGTCTTCACAGACATCTTGGCGGCGGACTCCCAAAAGGTGTATTGATGGTCATATCAGGTTCCGTGGGAAGTGGTAAATCCGCCATTATTCAAAGGTTGATATACGGTTTCCTCCTCCATCATCATAGTGTAAACGTGATATCAACAGAGCAGACCACAAAGGGATTCTTGAACCAGATGGAATCACTGGACTATCCAGTAAAGAAGAACCTCCT
>JAUVBH010000150.1 GCA_030591285.1 Thermoplasmatota archaeon | reverse complement strand
TGTAGTTGGTCGCGTAGGAAAGGTTGCGATCAATATTCTTCTTCCTCTCCGTAACCTTACTGCCTGGAAGCCATCCCGCTATCATATAGGTAAATGCGAAAGCCAGCACGGGAAGAAGGATCCAAAGAAGCAACCTCAAAGGAAGGCCTAATCCTTCAGAACCAACGAGTGTTAAATTCCCAACGATAAGTCCAGTTGAAAAGGCTGTTAAATTGAGTAGAGTTATTAGAAGTAATCCAGCAATGAAAGCCATCAAGGATGTTCCAAAGACACCGGAATAGAAAACCTCACCTCTAAGGTTCTTATTTGCCCTTTCAAGAACGATCTCGATGTCAGGATTTCCCTCATACATCTTCTCTCCAAGTTTGGAGATGAAAGGAATGGTCGTCCAGAACCTGTAATATGATGAAAGGGCCATTTCATGCACCTCCCGGGGTCAATCCTGCATTTTCATCTACCGGATCTTGTTGTGGTTCCCCATCCAGTGGTGGCAAAGATTCCATCTGGGATGCTGGTAGACCTGCCTTTGGGACTTCATCGAATATAGTGAAACCTTTCGTAATATCGATCCTGAAATTCTCCCTCAGGATCCCGATAACTTTGTCAGCATCCTCATAATATTCAGCAATGATAGTATTCACGTTCTTGTACATCCTGACATCATTTCGGACCATCCATTCAATAACTTCAGCCCTTCTGTTCAATTCGGTGACGACCTCATCCCGGGTCATATCCTCCATATCCATGATCTTTTCGTATAGATTGGAATGTCCACCGAAAACAAAACTGTCACCTGCAGGTTCCCACTGATAAACACGATTGGTAATGATTTCTAGACTGGTGGGTTCGATCCCAACGATCTCCACCAGTTCGGTTATTCTTCTTACCCTCATTCCCTTGACCCTGAGCTGATTATGGATCGCCACAAGATTAAGAGCCTGGATCAGCACCCTGGGGATCGAGATGGGAGGATTTTCCAACCTGTAGACGATCGATTTGACCGAATCTGCATGCATGGTTGAATAGGTAACGTGACCTGTTGCCATTGCCTGGAACATGGTCATGGTTTCCTTACCTCTGACCTCACCAACAATGACATACTCAGGTCTCTGTCTTAGAGCAGCCCTTAGAAGTTGATACATGTCGATGTCGGTCTCTTTACCACCTTCAGCTGTGCCCCTGGTCAAACCAGCGATCCAATTCTCATGCGGAAGGTTGACTTCCCTGGTATCCTCGATGGAAATGATCTTTGCAGATGTTGGAATGAAAAGTGAGATCGCATTCATTGTTGCTGTCTTTCCTGATGCAGTTCCACCGGCAAAGATCATGGAGTCGCTATATTGGACAGCCAACCAGAAATGGGCTGCCATCTCGGGAGATATGGTCCCGAACTTCACCAGATCTGTGATGGTGAGTGGATCCTCCTTGAACTTTCTGATAGTGAAACTCGATCCTCTGGTGGTTACCTCGCGACCGAAGGTTGCGTTCAACCTATGGCCTTCAGGCAGTGTCGCATCGAGAATCGGTGTTGCAACAGAAATGCTCTTCCCGGCTCGTTGGGCCAGGGAAACGACAAAACCTTCAAGCTCTTCATCGGTATCGAACTTGATGGTTGTCCTGATGGATCCGAAATCACGATGATAAACAAAGATCGGGATATCAGTTCCGTCACAGGAAACATCCTCCACACCACCATCCAGCATGATGGATTGGATCTTTCCATATCCAATGTATTCTCGTCTGATATAGTACAAGACGGGATCGAGGAACTCCTCATTTACAACTCCGACATAAGTCGAATAATCCTGGAGTAAGGTCCTAACCTCGGCCTCCATGAACTTCTCCTTCTCGACAAGGTCTTCCATTGCCTTTCTGTCGTATTTCAGGGATTTATTGAATGTTTCAATAATGAAATCATAGACCATTTTCTGTTTTGGGGCCATTTTTGGTTATATTGGTTGATTAATGTTTTCTGTTGTGTCTTTTTCGAGGTAAATATTGACCTTAACGTATTTTGATCCGCGATCCAGTTCATCGATCAACTCCAATCCTTCGAACTGGCTTTCGTCGATCTCCTGCTGAGGTTTGGCCCTCTTGTATACGTATATTTCATTATCCTGCTTCTTGAACAAGTTCTTGAATGATTTTGAAAATCTTTTGAAAGGCGAGGGTTTTAGGTCCTCTTCCTTATCTTCCGCCTTCTCCTCTTGGACCCCATCTTCAGGGTCCGATCCATCGATCGGATCATCCGATACTTCTTCGGTGGGATCTTTTTCATCTAAAGTGGTGGGTGGAGAATCTAAAATTGCAGGTATCTCGGGAGGGGGAGGTGTTGAAGAACCAAAAGTTGGAGGTGGAGGGATCGAAGATCTCTCCTTCCCTTTCTTGGTCGAATCATCATCCGGATCAGGTCTATCCCCATCCCTTGGAACATCGTTACTCTCAGGACCTGTCAATATGAACCCCCTCGAACGGTCTGAACTAAACTTTCGATCTATTTTGAATGGTATTAAATCGTATATATTACATTACCAGGAGAGTGATATATAATTGTTTTTATATTAATGGGGCATTGGGGAAATCCCTGGGATGTATGTCTGGACCAACCTGAAAAGAGGTAGTATGATGACCGGAAAAAACGATAGTCAAAAGATAGACGGATCATGCTTCGTCCACCCTAGATCAACAATCATTGGAAAGGTTGAGATCAAGAAGGATTGTTCTGTTTGGCCATATTCAGTGATCAGAGGGGATGAGGAGCTTATCACCATCGGAGAACGTAGCAATATTCAAGATGGTGTCATAATCCATACTGATGAAGGATTTCCGGTCAATATTGGGGAAGAGGTTACTGTTGGTCACGGAGCAATTGTACACGGTTGCAAGATCGGTAATAGATGCATCATCGGCATCAGGTCAACTATCCTGAATGGTGCCGAAATAGGTGATGGATGTATTATCGGAGCTGGTGCGGTAGTAACACCTGGATCGAAGATCCCCCCTCACAGCATGGTTCTGGGAATCCCTGGTAAGGTGAAGAAGAATGATCCATCCATTCCAGATATGGCTATCAAAAATGCAGATATCTATGTGGATCTTGCTCTAAAACATAAAAATGGTTCCTTTCAGACCTATGAACCATGATCATCGGTCTCGTATCCAGGATCAATAGCCCATGCGATACCGAATGGTGAGGCGACCCAGGAAACATATGACCACATCAGGATTAATCCTCTTATCACCCAGGAGACAACGATCTCTTCTGTCCTTATGATCTTCCAGAGCATATAACCGATCATATCCACAATTGGAATTGAGAATAATAAGATAACCACTAGTGTGGATCCTCCATCAATGATCGTTAAAACACCCAGTAGAACCGATATAATAGAATGGATCACTAGAAGAATGGCAGGTTTGGGTGATCTGTTGAACCAGTTCTTTGAGATCCAAGAATGGCTCCGATTGGTCCAATCTGCAAAGTATATCCCACCCAATGCGAAAGCAGTTAACAGAACAAAAAGCATGGATGGTCCATATACACCGATGATCTCGTTGATGAAACTGGTATAATCAAATAGGAAATGCATGGCGATCGATGCATGGAGACCCACTTTTATGAAAAGATAACCGAATAATAGACCATGAACGAAAGTTGGCAAAACCTTCCATGGACCCCACCCCAGATGTGCTATTCCGAATAAGCCTCCGGAAAGTAATACTAAAAATATTTCGAAATTGCCAAAATGATCGGTTCCACCGAAGAGCTTCTTGATCTGAATATTACAGATCCGATCGAACAAGGAGATCGAACGTTTTGATCCATCTACGAGGATCATAGATACAGATCTTTCGTTGGACATCTTTCCCCATTTCTTGAGGGTATAGAAGACAACCAGTGGTATCCCTATAAGAACTACTCTCCCGGAGATCTCCTCCCAAACCGATGCATCAGCTAACAAGAACATACGGATCCAGATGGGAGTCTCCGAGGATAATATTCCTGGAACCGGTGTGGGTTGATCGAACAAAAGGAGCATCAAATAGACAGAATAGAAGAAGAAAAGTGCACCCAGGTAAGTCTTGGATGTCAGTGCAAGATCCGATTCAGATGAGAAAAGCTTCCTTAATTTGGTAGAGGCCGTCCCCTTTGGATCTTTCTTCCATAGTGGTTTTAAGGTCCTAAAGAAGAGGATGGCGACTGAAGCTACGCACGCTGTTGAGACTATAATGAACCACGCAACCGCGAACCATCCGGTGATGGGTATGGGTATGAATAGAAATATGCTAGGGATCGGTAATATGAAAGCTAACCAGTTTGCGAACTCCAGTGAGTTCTCTGAAATTATTTCAATTGATGAACCGGAAGATGCAGATCCTCCATCCAAGCTTATGACATATTCATGTTTAGATAGATCCTCGGTTTCATTTTCCCAGTTGTATTTTTCTCCATCTATTTTCAATATTGGTTCTGAGGTGAAATCCTTCCTGTTGAAATTCTCCCATTCTGCTGAGAGTTTGATCTCAACATTTTCTGGCTCACCTTTTACCCAGGTGCTCATTTTGTAGATATCGGGACTGATAGTTATCCCTGGAGCGTGGTCCAGCTTCAATTGGACGTGGGTATCAAAAACATCCTCTCCAAACCCGGGAGATCCGATATTGATCCTTAACTTAAGGTCATCCCCCTGTGATACAGGGGTTTTGAAGATCCCTACATATGACCCATTTGATGTGAGTTGGGAAGGATAAGAGTTATCACCCAGATTGAGAAGAATGGGTAGAAAAATTCTTGATCCATTGACCTCTACACTTATCCCCATTAGGTCTGGATCATCATCACCAAGGTCCATCTCAATAGAATAATATTCATCAACATAAAGCTCAAGATCCTCTGCGAAATCAACTTTCATTGGATCCTCATTCTCTTGTCCGAATAGCTCATCAGATCCGAAAAGAACCCTTTCTACATATACGTCTAGTTG
>JAUVBH010000185.1 GCA_030591285.1 Thermoplasmatota archaeon | reverse complement strand
TACGGTCTTTTTGATTTGACATTAGCTCGCCTTCACAAAAAGCTAACAATACTTATAAAGAATGGGGATGGAGATCGGTTCCCCAAAACCAGATCTCCATTTCCCCATATTTTTACTTGTCCACATCCCCTTCTTCAGTGACGAAATGAACGTCGATCCCCTCATCGAGATCTGTTCGGGTATTTACGGCAAATGGATCTGTTCCCTTTTTGTCCCTTGATATGTGGTCCTCGATCATCATATCTTTAGCCCGAGATACGACTTTGTCGTACTCACTACGGAGATATTCGTTGAAAGCATTGTGAAATACATCTTCATCTGTCTTTACAACACCCAGATCTAATAATTTATTGATCACCCGGATCTCCATTGATGTCATCTCGAACCTAATGGACCTTGGGTTGTTCTCCAGCCGTTCCCCGATATAGCTGATGACTGCCTTTCTGATATAGCTACTGACCGCTAACCCCTCGGCTTCCGCCTTGACCGAAATGGTCTCGAGGAGTTTGGGTTCGATTTTCATTGTTACTTTGCTGCTCATCTTTGGCATGGCTTCACCCATTGGTGGCCGTTTGTCGGGAACGGGCCGCTAGACCCCCACAGTGCATCCCATCTTAGCAGACAATGATTGTGGTCAGACATTGTCCGACCTGATGATTGGGTAATTTTATACATAAAGGTTTCCTGTTTGCTTATAAAGAGGGTACCCGAATGTATTAGGGTACTATTAAGTCAGACCGAATATAACACCATTCAAGGGGTAAGTGATTGTTCATCTTTTAATGAACATATGATATTTCTGAGAGGTATCTTCCATCTCTTGGATTATCCTTTTTGATAGAAGCTTATCGGGTTGATGTAGAGTATTCACTCTATCGAGGAGATCCTGAAAACTGGAGAAAGGTTGTTTCTTCCTCTCTTCAATGATGTGCCACATTGTTTTCTTTCCAAGGCCAGGTATCAATTCAAGCATATGGAGCCTTGTGGATATTGCCTGGGCATCGTTGAAGAACTTTATGAACCGCTCTTCGTTCATTTTTATTATCTCTTCCAGGATGTAGGGAAGTTCTGATTGAGCTGCTGCGGTAAGATCTGAAAAATTCACCCTTCTCTTCACATGCTGGATCTTGTGGCGATCATCGAGATCTTTTCCGATGTACACCTTTTCCCCGATATTCATGGTAACACTGGGTTTTGGAGAAAGTTCAAGGAGTTTGAACTCAAGTTCTCCTAATCCATATGCAATGGGTTCTCTCTTGAAGGTCTTTCTATCTGGATGACCCTGTGGCAAGTAATCTAATATGTATGCGTAGTCCTCCAAGAGTATTCCTCCCATATATTGAAACATCAATCCCTATGTGACTCAATAATATCCAATATCTCTTTTAATTCTTCCGGGGTAAGAGTGAACCTATCCTTGGCAAATACCGGTCGTAGCTCGGTTTCGTCCCTTGGCATCAGTTCTGCGATCTTGAATGCATGGACCTCAGAGACCCTTTCGATCTTTTCCAATACTTTGACCATCTTTCCAGCACCCTTTTCGGTGATCCTGGTAAAATTGTCCACATGGTCGAAGGTAGCCCTTTTTTCAAAACTGAGGTTGTGAAGTGCATCTTCACTGCCTTCTTCACCTTCTTCCACCGGTTCCATCAGGTGTTGTCTAGGTGTTAATCCATCATCCTCTGGACCAGTATAGATCACGCTTGGCTTCTCCAGAGATTCTTCTAGGACCTTCTTTACCTCGGAGTGCGCAAGCAGTTTCTCGTTCTCCTCATTGGCTGCCATTTTCTTACCTCTCGGTCCGATCATATATTCCCAGTTCTTACAAGTTCAACCTGGTTTTCGGGTAAAGTTGCAAAAGGTTATTAAATACTTTGCAAAAGGGAAAGATCACAATATCTTAAGTTCACCTGATCTTCTTAAGATGTTCTGGTCTGATTATCAGGTCCTTGTAGGATTTATCCATCTGGACCCTGACGACAAATGCACGTCCTCTTTTGTCCACGACGGTTCCGACATGACCCTGATATCTTCTATGGGGTTGTCCCTTCTGGCTAGACGGTTCAATGACAATATTTGCCTTCTCCCCGATATCGAAATCTTTAACATATTTGGTAATAGGGGGCATACCTCTGTCCCTTGGACGTTTCCTCAGTATGTTTC
Organism: Thermoplasmatota archaeon; assembly: GCA_030591285.1. Lineage (GTDB taxonomy): Archaea > Thermoplasmatota > Penumbrarchaeia > Penumbrarchaeales > Penumbrarchaeaceae > JAFGLL01. The sequence goes on along the minus strand of JAUVBH010000185.1, from coordinate 2,217 downwards.
TGGTCTTGACCATGATTCCCTTTGATCTCTTTACCATTTTCCTTCACCCCAGTAACTTCAGGTTTCCTCTTCATCCAGCACGTCGATAACGTCGAGTGTATCGACAACCACCTCAACTCCAAGCAAGGACGCAAGGGATGGAACCGTTCTACCATCATCACCATGGAAGAGCTCCTTGATATAAAGCCCCCCATCGGTGAGAAGATCGACAACAGCTGTGTTGCCGTCCTCTATGATGGTGGTTATTTCGTGAACCATCCTTGTCCTAATTTTATCAGCACGTCTGTGAGATACACGTCTTGGAGTTCGCTGGTTGATAGGACTTTGGGCAAGTAAAGAAATGTTGTATTTAAGGGTTTGTTCTTCTACATCCCCTTTTACAGCTATTCTGGCCCTGTATCTCTTCTTAGAGGACCCCTCCTTGATCCTAGGCACCTCTTTTCTGGAAGTTATAACAAGCCCATCGATCTCTGCTTTTCCATTTCCCTGTTGATTGATGACCTCGGTAATGCCATCAAGGTCCAAGGACCTGATCTTCGGTCCGGTTATCTCGAGTATGAAAGGTCTTCCTGGACCTAAGGTAAGGACATCGATATCCTCTCTGCCTTTTCCATGGAGCTTGAAGTTCTCCCCTTTGGCAGCTTCCATGAGTGGAGTCCCAATGATCTCCTCAACGGAAGTTTCATACATCTTTCCCTTCCCCTCACATCTGCCGCATCCTTTCCCATGGCAGCTTTTGCAAACCCATCTTGTTTGAGGGATCCCCCTTTCGAACTTTCTGTATCTTCCTTTCACAAAAAGAGGTTTGATCGTAACACTGACCTTCTTGAAGAGTGGATCAACCAAAAAGGCAACCTCAGGATTGCTCCTGTTGAATTCCTTGTCAGGAGCCAGTTTACCATATATCTTGCCGATCTCTCTATTGAGTTCTTCCTTGATCGGTTCCGCAGAGGATGGATTCGAGATCTCCCAGACCGTCCTCTCCCTTTCATTTGTTCCGGGGTCTATCTTGCAACCTATGAGAAATGTTTTGAATTCCTGGTCCTTTGACCTTTCAAAGATAAGACCTGCCAGTTCCTTTCTTATTTTGAAAACATCATTACAAAGCCAGCAATCCCCTTCCTGTTCACCCTGTAGAAATGTTGAGATCGATCTGGTACCAACTGTGTTCCATCCATCATCTTCACTCTTTTTCTCTTCAATATCGATCTCATCGGAAGTTTCCTGGTGGATCGGTAATTGATCTTCAAATCCCAGCGGGATCCTCTCCTTTTGATCCTTTAGGAGTTCATGGGAGAGAGCCAATACTGTTCTAACAGATCTTCCTCTTTGATCATTTGATAATCCATAACCAGACCGGGCAAAAAGTCTACCAAGGCAGTGATCACAAAGTGGATAGTTCAAAGCTATAGATGATGTTTTGAGGATCTCCTGTCCATTGATCAAAAGCCATTCTAGATCATCCATTTGTGGAACACCTGATAGTGGTGAAGTGCAACATCATTATAACCCTTCCCGAAGACATCATATAATGAAGAGTGTGAGGAAACCGATTTGCATTCCCATAAGCATCAAATACATCTGTTTCCAGGCCGGTGAGTTCTCAAAATGCTTATCCTCTTTATCCCCTTCTTTATAAAGTAGGAAAATGACCATAGATGACCAAATGAAGAAGACAATGGCCATTACAAGGGAATATTGTGGGAGCAGATCGAGATACCAGTAAACTCCCATCATGAAAAATGGAATGATAAAAAATGGTGAAGAGAGAATGATCGCTCTCTTCTTTCCATAGTAAACTGGCAGGGTATTCATACCAAACTTCCTGTCACCTTCAATATCAGTGATGTCCTTTGTTGTGGTGGAACCTATCAGGAATATTGCCATAACGGAACCGACAAGCCATGGGATCGGATTTGATATCGATCCGGTGATGGTCCATGCAGCAACAATCCCAAGCATACCTCTTGGTAAAGCCACTGAAATATTGGACAACCATAGCCTTTTCTTGAATCTGAAGGGAGGAACTGAGTATGCGATGGTGAAAAGGATCAGTATGGCCACCATCATCAGGAAGAACCTGTTAACCATAGCTGCCCTCCATAAAGCGATCCCATAGAGAAGAACGGCGATCCAGATCCCTTCTCGAGGTGTTACTATTCCTAAGGGGATGGGTCGGTATCCTTTGTTGATCTTGTCAATGTCCCTATCATAGAC
>JAUVBH010000212.1 GCA_030591285.1 Thermoplasmatota archaeon | reverse complement strand
TTAAAAAGGTTACCCTTGGCAGAAAGACATACTCAACCCAGGGACTTCCAGAGAGGAAGGTCCTGGAATACCTTGCAAAGAACGAGGGGGTCGGATCCCTCGATGAGATCGAGAGAAAGGGTGGATCGTCCAAGCAGGAGATCGGGATAGCCATTGGATGGTTGAACCGAAAGAAATGGGCGAAGATCAGAAAAGAAGAGGGAGAGACATTCCTTCTTCTATCCGAGATCGGAAAGAAAGCCGTTGGAAAGAAGGGCGAAGACGAGAAGCTCATCGACATTCTTGCAAGGAAAGAGATGGATTCAGCCGATATTCCAAAGGATGTCTACAGAGACCTCAAAGGTAGAAAAGATGTAATTTCCGAAAGGGAAGAGGTCGTCAGGAGACTTGAATTGACGGAACTGGGAAAATGGATCGCCGATAGCGGTGTGGAGCTGAAAAGAGAAGCAACCCAGCTGACCCCGGAGATGATAAAATCCGGGAAATGGAAAGATGTTGAGTTCAGAAGATACGATGTCCAGACCTTTGCTCCAACACCTTCCGGAGGAAGACTTCATCCTCTCACGCAGATCATAGAGAAGATCCGGAGGATCTTCCTTGAAATGGGTTTCCAGGAGATCACTGGAAATTATGCAGAACTTGAACTATGGAACATGGATGCTCTCTTCATTCCGCAGGACCACCCTGCAAGAGAAGAGCATGATACGTTCTATATCGAGACAGTGGGTGACATAGATCCCATGGAACTTTGTGACAAAAAGGATATGGATCCCCACAAGGTCTTCGGTGAGATCCATGAGAATGGTGGTGAAACTGGATCCAGGGGTTGGGAATACAAATGGTCCAGAGAGAAGGCGGACAAATCAATTCTCAGGACGCATACCACGGTCAATACCATCAGACATCTCTATAACAACCCTGAACCCCCTATCAAGGTCTTCTCCATCGAGAAGGTCTTCAGGAACGAAGCCATTGATTCAACACATCTTCCTGAGTTCCATCAGATAGAGGGAATACTCGTTGAAGAGGGAGCTTCCATGGATATGCTCGTTGGGATCCTGAAGGAGTTCTACAAGAAGATGGGATTCGAGGAGATCAGGATCAGACCTGGATATTTCCCGTATACCGAACCCTCACTGGAAGTTGATGTTTTCTTCAAGGGAAAATGGATGGAACTTGGTGGAGCCGGAATATTCAGGCCCGAGGTCACAATTCCATCTGGTGTGAAAGAACCTGTTCTGGCATGGGGTCTGGGATTGGAGAGATTGGCAATGATGGTCCTTGATCGAAAGGATATCAGGGACCTCTATATCTCCGATGTGGAATGGCTCAGGAACGTTCCTTTCATCAAATGATGTGGAAAGGATTAACTGCTGCTAACAACCATCACTCACTCCCCCGGGGGGACCTGGAAATGAAATTAGATGGCAATACCCTGATAGGTGGCCTGTTGGATGAATTCCCATTTCTCTTGGAATATCTACCAACTATTTCTCCCGTATTCACCAAGTTGCAGGATGAGGATATGAGGCAGCAAATGGGAAAGATCGCAACATTGGACATGGTGGCCCAGATGGGAGGTATTGAACTCCATGACCTGCTCCATTCTCTTTCCCATCAGATAGAGAAAGTGACTGGAGAGAAGATCGATAGAGAGGAGTCCTTGGATGAAATTGAAAGTGCAAAGAAATTGGAAGATCTGAAATCCATTATCACAGACCTTCATAGTGGAAAAAGCGTTGATGAGGTTAAACAGCGGTTCCTTGACCTGGCAGTTGAGGTTGATTCCACAGAGATCGCCAGGATGGAACAGGAATTGATCGAGGGAGGACTTCCAGAAGAAGAGATCAAGAGACTCTGCGATGTCCACGTGGAGGTGTTCAAGGAATCCCTGGATAAGAAGGAGGAACTGGATGTTCTCCCTGGGCACCCTGTTCATACTTTCATGCAGGAGAATGAGGTTATTGATGGCCTACTGGGGGCTCTCTCTGGCCTAATTAGAGAGATCTCAGGAAATGAAAGTAAATTCTCTGAAAGATCTGGAAACATCAAGAGCATGTTGGACAGCATATCTAAAATGGACCTACACTATCTGAGAAAAGAGAACCAGCTGTTCCCATTGCTGGAAAAGCATAATGTTTCCGGTCCAAGCCAGGTCATGTGGGCACTTCATAATGACATCCGGAAAATGATCAAGGATTCATACATAAAGCTGGACACAAAAGAGTTCGAACCTCTGAAAGTACAGATCGATGAGATGATCAAGACCATGAAGGACATGGTCTACAAGGAGGAGAAGGTCCTGTTCCCCATGAGTCTTGACAAACTCAATGAGGAAGAGTGGTCCAGGGTAAGGAGGGGTGAAGAGGAGATTGGATTTGCCTGGATCAAACCCGGTGATGAATGGAGACCAATTGACCTTGAAGAGAGCAAAGCTGGTGATGACCAGGGAAAGTTGAGATTGGATGAGGGTTACATGACATTGGAGCAGGTCAACTGTATGCTCAAGAACCTTCCAATGGACATCTCATTTGTGGATGATGAGAACAAGGTCGCATATTATTCTGCAACAGATGAGAGGATATTCCCAAGGAGCCCTGCGGTCATAGGAAGATCTGTGAGCAAATGCCACCCTCCCAAAAGTGTTCATATTGTTGAGAAAATACTGGAAGAATTCAAAGCAGGGAATAAGGACAAATCTGAATTCTGGATACAACTAAATGGAAGATTCCTGCATATCAGATATTTTGCAGTAAGGAATAGTGAGGGTAAATTCCTGGGAACTCTTGAAGCATCCCAGGATATAACTGAGATCAAGAAACTTGAAGGAAATAAGAGACTGCTTGATTGGGAAGAATGATCGAAAGCACCGGATAAAAATTGGACCACATATGGAACATATCGTTAACTTTTTCATGAATAACATATCATTTCCACAGAATTTTTATAGATGAAAGGGGAAAAAGGATGAATAAGTTCTTGAATAGCAATTATCGGGATCCGATATTAATTTAGAATTCAAAAGAAGAGGTGATTGGGGTGTTGGGAGAAGTGAAGATAGAGGACAATGAAAAATTTGTATCATTGGAGGTTTCGGGAGAAACCCTTGCGTTCACAACCATCAAAGATAAGCTAGGAGAGATAGCGACCCTGGCCCAAAGGACTGGTAAGAATATCTTGATCTACAGATCAGAAATTCCGATCCATATCGGTTCGGCAATGGAGTTCCAAAAATATGCTGAACTCTTTGATCCCACTTTTAAAAATAAGATCGCACTGGTCTATCCAAATTCCATGCAATCCAAAGATATGAAGTTCTTTGAAATATCCATAAGAAACAAAGGATTCGATTTCAAACTGTTCCCCACAAAGGAAGAAGCTGCGAAATGGTTGAATATCTGATCAATTTATTGAATTGCCCAGCCTACTCTTCATCAAAGTCCTTGTCCGACTTCCCTTTCTTCTTGATCACAACGATCACAACCAGGATCAGAATAATGATAAGGATGATCCCAAGACAGCCTCCAACGCAGATCGTCCACCAGCCCAGAACATAATCGGTTTCAGTTTCGGGTGCACGAATAGGTTGGATCAAGCTTTCAGAATGAAATGGTGCAAGGTCTTCCCCACCGTCCTCATCGGAGAAGTGATATTGATACTGCTCCAGTTCCTCGAAATTATCATAGGTTATCAAGGCCTCGTAGGTTCCCGGAGGCCCTTCAACGAGCTTGAAAGAACCTACACCTTCAATGACAAGGTAGATGTCCAGATCTTCCTCTGCGGACACGCTTACAACCCAATCCCCACTGTCAACGATGGTGACGTCAGCCCCAAAGATCTCCCACACAGGTGTTGTGTTTGGTGCTTCAGGTGTTTTGAAAGAGCCTGCGTATTGTGGTGCTTTGATATCCCCATTGTCCCTGTCGGTAAAGTAGTAGCTGTATGTTATATCATAGTCGAATTCGGATGCGTTGATCAACTGGTAGTACTCTCCTTCGGATATCTCATCAAGAAGATAAAAACCAAGGTCGGAGACCATTATAAAGATCGAAAGGTTTGTGGGAGCTGTCACTTCAACACTCAGGTTCATGTCCAGTTGTGACAC
>JAUVBH010000050.1 GCA_030591285.1 Thermoplasmatota archaeon | reverse complement strand
GGGGCACTTTCAATATCACCTTGACCGTGAACGACGGTTCAACATATGAGAATCTTGACATTGTGGAATTCAAGATATCCATCAATTCGATCCCAGTGGCCATGGCTGACCAGGGACTTTCCGTGGAGGTTGGTGAGAGCCTTACCATCACAGCAAATGGTTCATACGATGATGATGGGGATCAACTGGCATACAGATGGGATCTCGATGGTGACGGCCGGTTCGATTCATCCCGGGATGAAGTATCCTGGAAGTTCAATGATGAAGGTGTCCATACGGTCCTCCTTCAGGTATCTGATGGGTTTGCTTTTTCAGAGGTTACAACTGAAGTTCAAGTGTTCTTCCCCAATGAAGCACCCACAGCTGCCATCACAAACGTACTGATCGACGATCAGCTGGTCGTTCCACTTTCCGGAGGGAGAGGAGAGATAGAGCTAGATGCTTCCCCGTCCATAGATCCGGATGATGATGCAGATGGTGATGGTGAGATAAATGGTCGTGAAGAGAACAACCTCACCTACTCGTGGGACCTGGACATCTCCGATGACTCCGATGATGATGGCATCCCGGACAACGATATTGACGATACCGGTGACACGGTTAAGGTCAAACTCACTAGCAGCAACACAATAAGGGTCAAGCTGAACGTTTCAGATCCCAGGGGCAAGTTCGATACACTTGAGATCCCACTCAAGGGAAATCATCCTCCTGAATCACTATCCATCAAGGTTGGCCCCACCACAAAGGTCCTTACCGGGGCCCAAGTGACATTTACCGCTACAGCCAGCGATGAAGACCGAACCGATCGGAACAAGCTGGAATATTTTTGGAATTACGGTGATGGAGAAGCCTCCACGACCTCAAATTTCCAGGGAAGACATACATATTTCGAAGAGGGGACCTACGAGGTCACTTTGACCGTTTCAGACACATTGTTGGAAACCTCTACCAAGTCCTCCGTGACCGTTGTTGATATGGATCCACCTCAGATATCCTACCCTTCGGAAGGAAGCGAGGTGTCTGGAGTCGTCACCTTATCAGGCAGAATCAGGGAGGTCAGACTCTTCGAAGTGGACAAGGTCGAGATCAAGGTGGGAGACAAGGACTGGAAAACTGCCGAGGGCACAACCCAGTGGTCCTATGATCTTGACACAACCAAATTGGCCAACGGGGATCTCGTCATCAAGATCAGGTATACTGTCAATGATGCAGAACCCGTCGAATCGGAACTGGAGATCACGGTGAATGTCAAGAACACTCCCGAGGCTGGTTTTGATTGGCTGCCTTTGATCGTTGGTGGTATAATCCTGCTTGTTATCGTAGCTATTCTCCTGTTTGTCTTCAGGAGGAAGCCAAGAAGATGGGAGCAGATCCTTCCACCTCCTGGTCCTGGTCAGAGGATGCCTCCAATGGTGGTTCCAGGCGGCCTTCCACCGGCCCAGACAAGAACATCACTACCTCCACCCGGTGCCCAGCCACCTAAGACAGAACAAGCTCCAAAACAGGCTGAACCCCCCGCTTCTGAAGAGGAGGGTCCCAAGCAGATAAGGATCAAATGTCCTGCATGCACAAAGGTGTTCAAGATCACCGACAACGGGGAACGACCTTTGCATATCAACTGCAAGCACTGCGGTGCAAATGGTGTCATCGACCAGATCCCTGGAACCGAAGAGGAGCCCAAAGCAGAAGGTGAAGAGGAACCAGTGGAAGGGGAAAAGGTGGAGGAAGCACCTCCTGAACCTATTCCCATCGTTTGCCCCTCCTGCGACAATCTCTTTGAACTCGATGAGGAGACCGACACTGCCAAATGTCCCATTTGCGGGGCAGAGGGCGATCTGGATGAGGAGACCATCTCCATTTTGAAAGAGAGGTTCGGACCTGGAAAGGATGAGGAATTGACCTTGAAATGTCCAAGTTGCACCGGCACTTTCAAAGTTTTAGGAAGCGATAGTGCCATAATCTGCCCGTTTTGCGGAGCAAAGGGAAAGCCCTCCGGATAGCTGTTTGGTGAAACACTTATCATACTTGGATGAACATTCCGGTTTCGAGGATCATCCCATGTCAGATGATGAGATCAGGATCCCATTCGATATTCTTGAGGAGTTTATCAGGGATGTATTGATAGGTGTCAGAGTTCCCCAAGATGATGCCAGGATCTGTGCAGATGTACTGATAACTGCAGATAAACGGGGGATCCATTCACATGGGATCAACCGGCTCAAACCGATCTATTATGATCGGATAAGATCAGGTATTATGAAACCTGAGGGCCGGATGGAGATCGTCAGAGAAGGTCCTACGACAGCAGTTGTCGATGGTAAATTTGGAATGGGTCATGCCATAGGGAAAAGATCGATGGAACTTGCCATTGACAAAGCAAGGGAATTCGGTATGGGGATGGTCGCAGTCAGAAATTCTACCCACTACGGAATTGCCGGATATTATTCAATGATGGCAGCGGAAGCGGGTATGGTAGGAATGACCGGAACGAATGCCAGACCAGCGGTTGCACCCACTTTTGGAACCGAGGGAATGCTTGGAACCAATCCATTCACAATAGGTTTTCCAACGGATGAGGAATTTCCATTTATATTGGATTGCGCCACCTCGATCTGGCAAAGGGGTAAGATCGAATACTATGCAAGGACCGGCAAGAAGATACCGGAGGGCCTGGCCGTCTCATCGGATGGAAGTTCCATGACAGAAAGCATGAGAATTCTGGATGCATTCCTGGAAGGAGAAGCAGCTCTTTTGCCTCTTGGAGGTCTGGAAGAAACCGCTGGCTACAAGGGATATGGATATTCAACTGTAGTCGAGGTCCTTTCATCCGCACTTCAAGCAGGTCCCTTCCTGAAGATGATCACCGGTGTCAATGTGGGTCACTTCTTCCTCGCTGTGGATGTTGAAGCATTCATAGATATTGATGAGTTCAAGCGATCATCGGGGGAGATCATGAGACAGTTAAGAGCCTCCAGAAAAATGCCCGGGGAAAACAAGATCCTCACCGCTGGCGAGAGGGAATATCTCTACTGGGTGGAGAACAAGGATAAAGGAGTGCCTGTCGGGACAAGCCTTCAGAAAGAGATCCTTCAGATGAGAGATGAGCTTGGATTATTACAATATGATTTCCCGATCTGACCAACGATGCAAACATGTATCCAATGTTTTAATAAAGAATGGGCCACATCCATTACAGGTTGGGAATGATAGGAGAATCCAGGAGACCGTTGATCATAGTCACTTTGGCGCTTTTTCTATTAATGGGTGCCATGACCATTTCCAATGCTGAGAGGAATGGTCCAGTTCCTGATGGTTCAGGAGGATTTCTCACACCTTATGACTGGGTCATAGAATCCGGTGATGACATTCTCTGGGAAGATACCACCATTCTTGTGAACGGGAACCTCACAGTTGAATCAGGTGGAAGACTAACCCTGAGCCAGGTCAACCTCAGAATGAACTGTACCATTGACGGGCTGCTGGTCCTGAAGGTTGAAGATGGTGCCGAGCTTGTAGCAAACAATTGTCTTATCACATCTTCGAGCTCGACCAAACATTACAAGATGATACTCGATGGGGAAGTTACACTGGAATCCGTTGCTATCAGCGAGATATTTGGTGATCCTGTTTATCCCTGGGATCATGGTATCGAGCTGCACTCCAGTGATATCCAGATCCTGAACTCATCGTTCACTTCCTGCCAGGGGGATGTCCTCCATGTAGAATCCTCCTCTCCTCTGATCAGGAACAACAGGTTCTATGATAATCTTGGAGCTGCAATATTCACCAATGGAACCTCCTCACCAAGGATACTGGACAATCACATCTACAGGCAGAGGTTCGGCATTGTTTCAGGTTACTACTCCTCTCCGATAATTGACGGCAATACCATTTACGACATCGAGAACAACGGGATACTCCTCAATGGTTACAGGTCCCCCATGGTTTCGAACAATACGATATATCGATGTTTGAACGGAATGCTGCTTTGGTATTCAAATGCCAGAATGGAGAACAACGAGATCCATGCAAATGAAGCAGGTTACAATATAAAGGTGGATTCAAAACCTATCATCAGAAATGACCTGATACGGGACAATCAATTCGTCGGGATAAGTGTCAATGATTCAATTGTTGAGATCCATGATTCTATGATACGGGATCACAATTATGACGGTGTCAGATCGTTCAACGGTTCCAGGGTAAAGGTAGTTGACTCCCAGGTCAGGAACAATGGTGATGATGGTTTCCAGATCACAAACGCTCATCTCGAGATACATGGGACAACCGTCAATGATAATGGTGGTGACGCCTTCTATCTTCGTGAACAGGCGGTTATTGATATTTTCGATTCCAATATTGTCGGAGGCGATCCATCCAACGGCCGATATCAATTCGATCTGGAAGACCGCTCCACAGCTGTTCTATATGACACCGATTACGATGGTAGATCGGTTACCTTCAAGGATGAACTATCGAAATTGATCATCCAGAAGACCTTCGGTTTCAAGGTCATGGACACTTCCAGCGATCCGATACCGGACGTATCCATTGATATTCGGAATGAATCAGGTGTAAAACGACCAGTGGGTACGGATGAAAATGGTGAAGGGTCAAGATATCTCAAGATCATGGATCAACGGGATCTCAATGGTGATGGGGATGGGGAGGATCCAGGGGAGAGAATGATCCATATTTTCAATTTCACCGTGGATGAAACCGGATTTCTAACACATTCCGGAGACATAGATAACTCTGAACAGGACCAGATAGTGATCGTGCTGACCAGATTGCCAATGATCAGAGTGATCGATAGCGATCCTGTAAACGGTGCTGTGGGGGTCCTGGTGGATACCTCGATCCATCTTTTCTTTGACAAGGATATCGATCCATCAACTGTTGTCCTGGAGATCAACGGTCCCGGTGGTCTCCCTGTCATGTTCGATTCGACATACTATCCCACTGATATGCTTCTGGAGATAGTCCCATTCAATGATCTGGGTCACAGCATGACGTATACCGTTATACTGGAAGATGTGATGGGTGCTTTTGGTGAGATATTTCAAGGAAATTATATCTTCACATTCAGAACCGTAGCATCACCTGAACCGGATAATGATGAAGATGGGATCCCCGATTCCGATGATGATGATGATGACAACGATGGTTTTGATGATGTACTTGAAGAATTCTACGGGACCGATCCTATGAATTCAGCTGATTATCCTCTGGACATCGGAGATGATGATGACGATGACATCGATCCTGGAACAGATCCAGACCCCCCTACGCCATCGGATGATGATGATGATGGTGGAATAGTGATCATTCCGGACCCTCCCTCTGATGATGATGACGATGATGACACTACTGTCAGTCCCTATGCTCCTGTGGACACCTCGGATGAGATACCCAGGGACACAGATGATGGAATGAACTATCTGATCCTGATCGTAAGCACAATCATCGGTCTGATCATCCTTGTCGGGGTCATGCTTCTGATATTCCTCAAGAGCAACGGCGGGCAGAAACTTGTAGAGGTAGACAACAGCCAGAGACCTCCAACGGGAGGTTGATATTTGTTATTGATCGGTCACAGGGGAGCAGCAGCCCTCGCTCCCGAGAATACCATGATGTCCTTCCGGAAAGCCATGGCTCTGAAAGTGGACATGATCGAGCTTGATGTCCATGTATGCTCCACAGGTGAGATCGTGGTTATCCATGATGAAACTGTGGATCGGACCACCAATGGGAGTGGAGCTGTATCTGATCTATCACTGTCAGAGATCAGGGAACTGGATGCAGGACTTGGAGAAAAGATCCCCACCCTGGATGGAGTCATGGATATTTTTTTTGGGAAAGTAGGGATCAATATTGAGCTGAAAGGAAAGGGCTCTTATCGACCTGTTGGCAAGACCCTGGAGAAGTATCTGGCAAACAAGGAACCGAAGCACGGTGACCTTCTGGTGTCATCTTTCAAACCGGATGAACTTCTGGATCTTTCAGATCTGGGTCAGGACATCCCGATGGGATATATTCTTGAGGATCATGTGGAAATGGGATTGGAATTCGCTTCGGAGATCGGAGCTTGGTCTGTCCATCCAAGAAAGGACCTTCTGGATGTTCAGTTGATGAACGAGGTCAGATCCCGTGGATTGAAGGTCCTGACCTGGACCGTGAACGATCAGAATTGGTTGAAGAAAGTAACCACCCTTGGGGTGGATGGTATATTCACCGATGATCCTGAACTGGTTTCATTTTAGCACCAATAATAATAATCATTCTGTATCATCACCTCTCATGGAGAATGGGAAAAAGGGCAGATCTCCCTGGAAATGGGTCATCAGGACTGTAATGGTCCTGATACTGATCTTTCCACTGTTCTTCCCATTTCATTTCCTTGAACATCTGAAGGCCCATTTTACCGGAGCCATCGAGGGTTCAGTGATCACAGGTCAATGGCATGTTGTATTGATCAACATAATTCTGTTCGTTTCATTTTTGATACCACTTTCATTTCGTAAGAAAGTATCATGGAAGGAATATGGCCTTGTGGCAGCCTTCTTCATTTCTCTGTTCATTGAGATGTACGGGATACCATTGACCATTATGTTCTTTTCAAGGGCATTTCAGACAACAACAACAGCCCCGATCGATACTCTGTTCACCATCAGAATGCTGGGTGTTGGTTTTGCATTTACACTTCCCATGGCTTACGGTGCAGTATTGATGCTCCTGGGGACGGTTATCGTGATCGTTGGGTGGGTAACCCTATACAAGAACATTTCAAAGGATGGATTGGTGACCCATGGGATCTATTCGATATCCAGACATCCTCAGTATTTCGGTTTCCTCATGGTGATCTACGGGTGGATCATCGGATGGACAACAATTCTGACATTGATATTCGGTATCGTTCTTTTTGTAATGTATGTCAGGGTCTGTGTGAAAGAGGAGAAAGAGATGGGAAAGGACCACGATTATAATTCATACAAGAAAGAAGCACCATTCTTATTCTGATCGTGATCGGTTTCTGCTCGGGTTCCAGAGGATAGGGGGGCAAACGTTCAAATCAGCCATTGTCACTGAACCTTCGTGGATTTCGGTTATTTTCTGATCCTGGTGCTTCTTATTGTTCTCATTGCAGGGTTCATTCAGGGGTTGGTAGGATTCGGATCCGGATTGGTGATGGTTCCCACTCTGGTACTATTCATCGAACCCAGGGTCCTGATCCCAGCAGTATTGATCCATGGATTGATAATGAACGAGGTCCTGGCATTTGAGGCAAGAAAACACATCCAAAAACTGAAGATCGCTCCTATCCTCCTTGGAGGCATATTGGGCCTCCCATTCGGTGCTTATCTTCTTGTATTCCTATCGCCTGATATCTTGAAGATACTGATAGGATCGGTGATAGTGATATTCGGGCTGGTCCTGCTTTCAGGAAGGGGATTCAAAGTACAGAATGAGAAGGTTCTCAGTGTTCCCATTGGGGTGATCAGTGGCTTACTCAATGGAAGCGTTTCCATGAGCGGGCCCCCTGTGATCCTGTTCTTTGCCAATCAGAACATACCCAAAAAGAACTTCCGGGCCAACACAGTGACCTATTTCTTCTTCTTGAACGTGGCAACACTGTTGGTATTCACATTGATGGGGCTGATAACAGTGGAGGTTCTGGTTCTTGCTGGATGGACACTCCCTGTCGCCCTACTGGGTATCTTTATCGGTACCAAAATTTCGAAGAATGTCAATGAGAAGTTTTTCAGAAGGATCGCTTTGATACTTGTTTCAATGGCCGGTCTGATGTCATTGATCGGTGGCCTGATAGCCCTTATTCGATCTCTTTGAGAAGATCAACTTATCAAAATTCTGATAATTATAGGGTGGGAGCGGGAGGGCTCCCACCCTCGGGAGAGACCGCTCATCCTATGCAGATGCATCTGGTTTGGGGCCCTCGGTCAGCTGATTGATGGCTGTTACCTCCTGCTCTCCTGTCAAGAGGTTCCTCAGCTTGTTGAGGTTGATTATCATTCCGACGTACTCTGTTCCATCGGCACTCTTGTACCTCTCAGCGCTTGTGAACGCATCGCGTGCAACGCTTAGTTTGATCGCCCCGCCATTGCGGGATCGCCTTACATAACCCATTAGTCTAGTTTCGACTACCATTTTACATACCTCCGTTTTCTGTTCATCGACCGCCACCAACGGAAATGTGACGGCAAAAGGCCAAACCCATCCGGTATTATTTACATCTAAGCAGGAGGGGTGAGAAAAAATATTACACCGTTAAGATCCCAACACGACCTAGTCGTGTTACAAAACCGAAACTATCGGAAGACGCTCAAACGGGGTTTCTTCCCCAGCGATAAAGGATATTGCAGCTGCCTTCCCTTGAGACCATGCAGGGACCGATGGGAACGTTTGGTTCACAGGCCTTTCCGAACAGTGGACAATCGATAGGATCTATCAGACCTCTGAGTACCTCACCACACCTGCAACCTGCTGGTTCAGGTATCTCGAGGTCAATGACCTCGGTGAGATCATCCTCGAACCTCTTTTTAGCATCATGGTCCTCATATCGCTTGTGAATTGAAAGACCTGAACCTGGAATCACAGGAAATCCTCTCCATTTCACATCCGAAGGTTCGAAGGTATCTTCCATGGCCTTGATCGCTGCCGGGTTTCCATCGTATTTCACAACCCTTCCGTACAGGTTGTTCAACTCAGCTCTACCATC
>JAUVBH010000194.1 GCA_030591285.1 Thermoplasmatota archaeon | reverse complement strand
AGTATTCCAGGAGAATTTCCCAATACTTCCGTCTTCCAATATCTGAAAATCGGTTTGGGCAGCAATGGACCCAGAGAGGGTTAAGGACGGGATTGGCAGGGTGATCCGATCCCCTAATGGTGAATCAACGGTGATCTGTCTTCCAGGGGCGAGATCAATGAGATCAAGCTCCATATCCCCTGAGCCATCCATTTCGATAGATATTGGTTCATTCATGTCATTGGAAAAGGTAACATCCTTCTGATGAACCGAGGTCCTGATCTCACCCATGGACACTGCGAGATCACAATCCGTTGTGAAGGTCGTTGTTCCATCAAGTAGTATATTTGCTGTCATGAAAAGTTCATCATTCTGATCAAAGACCGTGAACGGACCAATATCACCCATCCCTTCAACGGTTGGATTGAATGAAGATCCAGGAACGTTCAACCGTCCTTTCAAGGTGTAGCTGGAAAGCTCATCATCAAAATATGACTGTGGCCCTTTCAAATTATCGAACCACAATGGTGCTTCAACAACATTGACCCAGAATCTTTCGGAACCAATGAATTGGCCCCCATAGGTCGAATTCACCACCAGATCATGGGTTCCAGGTGGAAGAAGACCTGCATCGAAGGAAGCCGAGAAGGTATTGCCAGTAGAGTGAGACCCATATTCCAGGAAATGTCCTCCAACGGTAACATATACCCGGATAAGTGATGGATCCTCCAGCTGGGTGTATTCAAGATCCAGGTCCACCCAGTTCTCGATCCCTGAGATATAGTCTCCGAATATCTCCTTCTCAGGTACCCCGTCGATCTTTGGAGAAGCGGATGAAAGCTTGGGAAGTTCGATCATCAATGAGGCTACATTATTCTGTTTAGTATTCTCTTCCTCGATTCCGTCCACATCAACAACAGCCCATAGAATGTGGGTTCCGAGAACTTCGGGCTCCCATTTGAATTCCTTCTCGAAAACTGATCCTGGACCGAGGGTCAATAGAGGATAGAGAACCACGTCCGATCTATTGGACTCCGAACCTCCTGCTTCATCGAAGACCCACACATCAACGGTCTCAGCATATGAGATGCCGATGTTCTTGATCTTCAAAACTCCCTGATATCCATCCTTAGTTGGGACCATGCTGAACTCTGTTATGGCAAGATCCGGGGCCCCGTGAAGGTGGTCATCTCCCTCGATCATGGTCAGGAAAGGAAGAAGGGTCAGAATAAGAAGCACGAATGCAGTCAACCGCTTGCTGGGGGCAAAGGTCATCCACCTGGGATGATGCGGACCGATAAAATAATTTCTGACACCCGTGCAGCAATTATACACCCTACATCTTTTAATATGAAAACTTCTTTCGGGCCTTACGGCCCCTAGTGGGTCTGTACCCAGGAGGAATCTCCATGGCAGAGAAGATCGAAGCGCTGGTTGATGGCGGCAAGGCATCCGCGGGACCCCCTCTGGGCCCTGCACTTGGACCACTTGGTGTGAACATCGGTCAGATCGTAAGTGAGATCAACCAGAAGACCAAGGACTTCGATGGAATGAAGGTCCCGGTGACCATTGTTATCGATACCAAGACAAAGGGATACGATATCACAGTTGGAACACCTCCCACTTCAGCCTTGATCCTTCAGGAAATGGGGATCGAAAAGGGACCGGGAAGCAATCCGGATGCTGTTGACGTCTCTCTTGAGAAATTGGTCAAGGTTGCAAGGATGAAGAGAAGTAACCTTCTTGCAATAACCCTTAAAGCGGCCACGAAAGAGGTCCTCGGGACCTGTGTCTCCATGCATCTAACCGTGGAAGGCAAGGACCCCAGGGAGGTACAAAAGCTTATATCCGAGGGTCAGTATTCAGCCCTCCTCACCGACGAGTGAGAGTGAAAAGAACATCCGATGTAGGAGGAGCACGGGTCCTGATGGGCTGCCTCCGATCAACTACACGGGGTGTATATCATGGCAGACCAAAATATTATCAAAGCAGTCTCCGAGGCATTGGGAAATGCACCGGAACGCAAGTTCGTTGAGTCAGTGGAACTTGCCATCAATCTGAAGGATGTGGACCTGACCAACCCCAAGAACAGGATAACTGAGGAGATAATCCTCCCCAAGGGAAGGGGTAGGGTTGTCAAAGTGGGTCTTTTCGGATCTCCCGAGATGATACTCAAGGCAAAGGATGTCGCGGATGAGACATTCTCTGCTGAGCAGATCCCGAAGTTGGCGGAAGAGAAGATCGAGGCAAAGAAAAAGGTCAATAAAATCGATTTCTTCGTTGCCGAGGCTCCACTGATGGCGATCGTTGGTAAGAACCTTGGTGTCATTCTTGGTCCCAGAGGCAAGATGCCCAGACCAGTCCCACCCGGAGCAGATCCAACTGGCATCATTGGCAACCTCAGAAAAACTGTGAAGGTCCGCTCAAAGGACAGAAGAACCTTCCATGTTGCTGTAGGGACCAGAAGTATGCCAGCTGAGGACATTGCTGATAATATCGAGGCAGTGGTCAACAGGTTGAAATCCAAATTGGAGCGCGGAGTTATGAACATTCACTCGGCCTACGTCAAGACATCGATGGGGCCAGCAGTCAAATTGGTACTGAGGTGATTTTGATGGCTCACGTCGCACAGTGGAAGAAGGATGTTGTGAATGACCTTCAAGGGATCATCAAGGATTACAATACTATAGCAATAGTAAAGATTGATAGGATCCCTGGTGTGCAGCTCCAGAATATCAGGTCCAAGCTTCGTGACCAGATGACAATGATGGTCGCCAAGAAGAACCTGATCAAGATCGCATTTGAGAACATGAAGGAGGAGAAGGTCGGACTCGAAGGACTTGAGGAGCAGATCGATGGACAGGCTGCAGTCCTTGGAACCAACATGAATCCCTTCACGCTATACAAGATCCTGGGAGAAAACATCCAACCCATGCCTGCAAAGGGTGGAGAGGAAGCCCCGGAGGATATCGTTGTAGAAGCAGGAGAAACACAGTACCCTCCTGGTCCCATTGTCGGTGAGTTCGGCAAGGTTGGCATTCCTGCCGCCATTGTCAAGGGAAAGGTTGTCATCAAGAAGACAACGACACCGGTGAAGAAGGGGCAGATAATCACCAAGGATATGGCCTTCGCACTCACCAAGCTTGATATATTCCCTTTCCAGGTTGGAGTTGCTCTTGATGGAGCTTGGGAAGAAGGGATGATCTACAAGCCCAAAGACCTTGACGTTGACATGGATGCATACAGGGACAACCTCGCATTGGGGGCCCAGATGGCATTCAATCTTGCAATATTTACCGCTTACACCACCCCGCAGACCGCGGTACCGATATTGCAGAAAGCAAGAATGGAAGCCATAAATATGGCTGCATTCGCAGGTATCCTTACCAAGGATACTACGGACATAATACTCTCCAAGGCCTACGGAGGTATGCTCGCATTGGCGAGGTTGATGAGCGCGGAAGCGCTTGACGACGACCTCCAGGGTTTGATCCAGGGTGCTGCTTCGGCAGCCCAGGAAATGGCAGCGGCTTCTGAAGTTGCTGCTGACGACAAGGCTGAGGAGAAGGAAAAGGAACCTGAGGAAGAGCCCGCTTCTGAAGAAGAGGCAATGGCCGGACTTGGAGCACTTTTCGGTTGAATGATCAAGAAACAAGGAGGAAACAAACATGGAATACATCTATGGCGCCCTTCTGCTTCACTCCGCTGGCAAGAAGATAAACGAGGCCGACCTTAAGAAGGTCCTCGAGGCTGCTGGTGTCTCTGTCGAGACCGCCAGGGTAAAGGCTGTGGTCACCTCTCTCGATGGCGTTAACATCGAAGAGGCAATGAAGACCGCAATCGCCGCACCCGCTGCAGCTGCACCCGCCGCCCCCGCTGGTGGCGACGCTCCTGCCAAGGTAGAGAAGAAAGAAGAACCCGAAGAAGAACCGGGGGCGACCGAGGAAGAGGCAATGGCCGGACTCGGAGCGCTCTTTGGCTGAAATCGGACAAGGCACTAAAGGAAAGTAAAGTAAGGGGTGGGTTCACCCCCACCCCATTTTTTTGTTTTCATTTATCTGAGCAGTTTGAACTTTGTTTATCTGAATTTATATTCATTTTTCTTTGATTTCAATTGATAATGTTCTAATAAGCACAGTGGCATTTCTCTATGAGGAAGAGAAGAGATGTTGCTAGGGAAGATTGAGGGGAAAAATGCTGAAAAATTCAAGAGATTTTTTCAAGTTATCAAAATCTGGTTGATAGTAAGCACCATTCTCTCACTGATCTGTGCTCTGGTCTTTTTTCTGGGACTCATGTTCTACGGCTCAGGCTATT
>JAUVBH010000279.1 GCA_030591285.1 Thermoplasmatota archaeon | reverse complement strand
ATCTGGATACCGTTTCTTGATGGCAATATACTGCCTCATCAAGGGAGTCAATTCGCTTTCCTTGAACTCGGGGATCATGGGAGACCATGGGTGATGGAAAACAAGTTCTAAACCATTTCCTATAGTTACAAGTGTTAAGAAACATACAGAATAACTTTTTAACTAGACCATCTATAAACAGAACTCGCCGGTGATGTGAGATGAAAAGACGAGCACCTACCCTGCTTGCTCTATGGTCCATACTTCTTGCTGGAGTGTTTCTGATATCCTCCCTGCCAACTGATGGTTCAGTCAGGGATGATTTTCAGCTCCAACAGGGAGAACAGACCGTGATCGACATAGGGAGACCAGAATTCGAAATAGAGAATGAAAGGATCGATGGGAGACTATGGACAACCATCGATCTCATCAATGGTCTCAATCCTCCCACCAATGGAGAACCTGCTGTACCGGTGATCTCGTACCCAATGGAGCTACCATATGAGGTTCTGGACATTCAGGTTGAGAGATCCGGACCGATCTCCATTGATCTGACCTATAAAATTCCACCATCACCAACCATTGTCAAGCTCATCAAGGAGAATATGCAGGAGACAGCTCCTCTCCAGGTTGATTGGTCAAGATATACCGGTCCTGACATTTTCCCGACACAACCATTGCTATGGAAGCAGATGGGGTGGGGCTGGGAGGATGGACAGAGATACGGCCACTATTCTGTCAGCGTTTCTCCATTCGATTATCAACCATCCACCGACACACTCACTTATTACACAGATGTCAAGCTCATGCTCACAGTTGGAGAACCTGAACCAACAATGTCTGAAATAGAAGAACCCACAAGGAGCGAAACCAGAGCTGTAACCCCCCCAGCGCAGATCAACGAAGGAACTGAACTTCTGGTTATCACCTATGCCTCTTATCAGGATGATATCGCCTCCTACATCAATTGGAACAAGGAGAAAGGGGTCGTTGTCACAATGGTCACGATGACCCAGGTGGACAGTTTTTCTCCAGCTCTTGACGATTCCTCTTCGATCTGGAAATATGTCCACGACACCTACTTTGGTGACGGTCAAAACCTGAAATACCTTTTACTCGTGGGAGAACACACCAGGGTTGCCAGCAGAGAAGTGAAGGATCTGGACCCCTATGGCAGTGAACCCGATATCCTGAGATCGGACACATATTTTGGATGCCTCGATGGTTCCTATACCAACTGGAACTCTGATGGCGACGGCAATTGGGGTGAGGTCAGCGATATTCAAGATTTCATTCCTGAGGTCTTCGTATCCAGGATCGCTGTTGATTCAGATACTGAAGCAAAAGGGTGGGCTGCCAAAACGGTCGCCTATGAAAAGGATCCTGTGGTCGGAGGATGGGGGGGAACTGCTGCCTTCTTCGGATCATACACACATGAATACGACGATGGCCCCAAACACAGTGAATATCTCTGGGACAATTACCTGGACTCGGTGTATCCTACAATTGATAGGTACTACAGCAACGGGGCGACAAAGACAGCAACCGGAGCCAAACTACTAAATTACAATAACGCCAAAGCGGGCTTCAACAGCGGACTATCAATTGTGGTCTACATGGGACATGGTTACTGGAGAATGTGGACAGAGGGGCCCAACACAGCTTCGAATTACCTCTATGATGTTTCCGAAGCGGCTGCTCTGGATCAGAATCCGAAGCTTCCGTTCATCTCTGCAATGTCATGCGAAACGAATTGGTTCGATGGAAGGGAAGCCATCTCCGAGATGTTCACCGAGAATTCCAAGGGTGGAGCTATCGCCTATGGAGGCGCAACCAGGACCACTGAAGGCTCGATAAGTCATGGGTATCTCATAGGAGCTCCTGGAATTCAGGAAGATACGTTGAGGATGTTGAAGCAAGGATACAGAACTCCTGCTGAGGTCTTCCACAGAGCTAAGGCTTACTACGTCCAGGAGTGGGGTGCATACTTCAACTCATATCAATTCGGATTCAATGCCTGGATGGAGCACCAGGTCCTTGGATCTCCAAATGTCCCACTATGGACATCAACCCCAAAGACATTCAATGTCCAGTATGATTTCACCGAGGACTACTACTCGAATTTTACTGTCTCGGTAAAAGATGGTCAGAACAATGCAGTGAAGGATGCTAAGGTAACCATCTACTCCGAGACACTTGATCACTGGTCCTTTGTCCTTACCAACAATTTGGGGCAGGCGAAGGTCCCCTTTGAGATCACAGAGACAGCATACGGAAAGATCACGGTATCCAAGGACGGTTACAAACCGTTCCAGGAACAGGTTGTCCTCAGGGATAGAACAGAACCCGAAACGATCCCCACCTGCGAGAGGCCAAATCCAGATGGGTCCAACGGCTGGTATGTGAAGGACCCCATACTCACTTTCATCTGCTCCGAGCCTGCTGATATCTACTTCAAATGGAACCAGGGCTCCGTGGAAGATTATTATGGAGGCACGATCCCGGTACCGAAGGGAGATAATGTGCTCGAATACTGGGGAGAGGACGATTCCGGAAATGAGGAGGACAGAAAATATTACACCCTCAAATATGACCCGGACACCCCAATAATGACCGTCACGATCCTCCCTGAAGAGCCGGATGGTAAGTCTGGATGGTATGTGACCCAACCTGTTGTGACCACCGAACTCACTGATTCAGACGGGTCCCCTCAAAAAGTGGAATACTGGTGGGGAAGAGGATCAAAAGAGATCTCCAATGGCACTATTTTTCCACCACAGGATGATAATGAGCTTTACATTCAAGCGGTTGATGAGGCCGGTAATAGGGGAGAGGAGCTCGAATACTATTTCAAGGTCGATTCGATCAAACCATTCACCGAACACAATACCGGTGGTATAGATCCTAACGAGAGAGGCTGGTACATCTCGCCAATGACCATCTCACTCTCCTCTGACGATCGGAGAAGCTACATCTACTACAAATGGGACGAAAGCTTCGAATGGGAGAAATACTCGACTGGAATAACCCCGCTGT
>JAUVBH010000074.1 GCA_030591285.1 Thermoplasmatota archaeon | reverse complement strand
GTTCAAGGACCCTCTTGGAAAGAGTATCGATATTGTCATCATCAAGAACTTCCACGGGAAGCTGAAATATTATGGGTCCATGATCGACCTCTTCATCAACATAGTGAACCGTCAAACCTGTTACCTTCACACCATATTCGAGGACATCCTTATGAGCATGAGCGCCGGGGAAGGCTGGAAGTAATGCAGGATGGATATTGATGATCTTTCCCTTCCATCTGGAAACGAACCATGATGAAAGTATCCTCATGAAACCAGCAAGGACAATGATGTCAATTCCGTTGTCCTCAAGGACCTCATGTATCTCTCTGTCATAGTCCTCTCTTTCTTTTCCACTATGGTCAAGGATCACGTAGGGGATCGAATGCGTTCTTGCTCTTTCTATAGCAAAAGCATCCTTGTTATTGCATAGCAGAAGTGTGATGTTGAGATGAACTTCACCCCTTTCATTTGCGTCAATGATCGCCTGAAAATCAGAACCTCTTCCGGAAGCAAAGATAGCGATCTTTGGACCATCACCGATCTCACCATTGGATGCTTTTAGAACCGCATTAAAACCGGGGGTGTTCTTTGGAATATCATCCACTATGACCGTTCCATTGTGGGAAGCAGGGGGGCCGTTCATTTTCGAACACCTCAATTGGAGATAGCAGCAGTAGGACAATGGTGGATATTTATTTAATCCTCATTGGGTCAGTGTTTGAACAGACGTACCTTGGTGAAAACCATTGACATTCCATGCTCATCCACAGCATCGATGACCTCTTTATCCCTGATGGAACCACCTGGCTGAGCAACCGAAAGAACCCCGACATCTGCTAGGGCATCGATCCCATCCCTGAAGGGGAAGAAAGCGTCAGATGATAGCACAGATCCTTTCGCATTCTCACCCGCTTTCGTGCCTGCCATGAAGCAGGAGTCAACTCTGCTCATCTGTCCTGCTCCAACCCCTACAGTGCAAAGGTCCTTGGCCATGACAACACAATTGGATTTCACGTGCTTGACCACCTTTGAAGCGAAACCCATATCCTTCAACTGACCCTCTGTGGGAGCGATCTTGGAAACGATCTCCCACTTTGTTATGTCTGTTTCCGGCCAAGACATTGTCTGGATCAACATTCCTCCCTTCACCTTCACCATTCGGTGCTCAGGGGGGTCAGTGTTCAATATTGGCCTGTTGGTGCGAATTATTCGAAGGTTCTTCTTTCGTTTGAGCTCGGTCAAACTCTCTTCAGAATAGGATGGTGCAACAACCACCTCAAAGAACCTCTGATTTATCCTCTCAGCAGTTTCAAGATCGCATTCCCTGTTCAGGCCAATTATGCCACCGAATGCCGAAAGAGGGTCACAATTGAAAGCTCTTTCAAAGGCATCAGCCATTTGGCTTTTGGACCCTGGGGATGAGATCGCTACTCCGGAGGGATTGTTATGTTTGATGATCGCACAGCAGGGTTCGTCAGGGAATTCCATTATTATGTCCGTTACCGCATCGATATCGTAGATGTTGTTGTAGGAAAGCTCCTTGCCCCAGAGAATATCAGAATCGTGGACAGAGATCCCTTTGTAGGATGGGTCTTTGAAGTATGCACCCTTCTGATGAGGATTCTCACCGTATCTTGCTTCCATGACCTTTTCGTATCTCAACCTCAACGAATCTCCCCACGGAATGTCGTCATGGAACCTGTCCTGAAGCCATCCCGAGATCGCAGTGTCATAGGAGGATGTCATGAGGAACGCTTTCAACGCAAGGTCCTTCTTCATAGAAAGTTCCAGATCTTCCCCTTCTTTTAGCTGCTTTAGAATGTCGCCATAATCGGCCTTATCAACGACCACAATGACATCCTTGTAATTCTTGGCAGCTGCTCTGATAAGAGAAGGACCTCCAATGTCGATCTGCTCAACGGCGTCCTCGAGAGAAACATTCTCTTTTGAGATAGTTTGTTCAAATGGATACAGGTTCACAGCGACCAGATCAATTCCCCTGATGGAATGCTCCTTCATCTGGTTCACATGGGGAGGGAGATCCCTCCTTCCCAGTATACCACCAAAAACCTTGGGATGAAGGGTTTTAACCCTTCCGTCCAATATCTCGGGGAATCCAGTTATCTCATCGACCATACGGCACTGGATCCCTCGATCCATCAAGAATTTGTATGTGCCACCAGATGAGATTATTTCAAATCCCTGTTCCTCTAATCCCTTGCAAAAAACATCGATGCCCTCTTTGTCTGACACCGAAACGAGTGCAAAACGTGACCTGAATGTCATACCGTTTTCAGGGTAACTCACTGTTGATTAATAAGGTTTGCACAGGTCTCAAGTTCTTAGTCCTTCCCTTATGAATGAGACCTCTCTTAACTTCGATGATGTCCTGTTTAGATAGTACATCGATTTTATTTCCTTGAATATCTTGGATGCTTTTTTCAGCATTTCCAATGCCCCTTCAACATCCATTTGCTGGAATCTGATGAGTCCAAAATGGAAATATGTCATGGCAAGATCGTATGGTACGTTGAGCTCTTCAAGGGTCGTGACCGCCGCCTTCATTTGGGATATAGAACCTCTGAAATCCCTTTGTCTTGATAGGAGGACCCCCTTCACTCGATAGGCGAATGCCCTCAACAGTCTGTCCATACCATCAATGGAACCCTCAAGTTCAGAGACAACCTCCTCGGCCTTGTCCATCTGACCGACTTCCAGCATCAGGTCAGTATAATGAAGAAGGGTTTCCAAGGTAGCGGTTGATGGATCCGTTGAATGGACCGCTTCCCTGGCAAGGTCGGCGAACCTTCTAGAATCTTCGAACTCTCCAAGCTTTAAAAGTACATCGGCCATTTTGATATATGCAAGGAATGTTTCATTTTTAACGGAACCTTCTTCACCTTTCTTGATAGCGAGCTTGTAGTAGGCGAGAGCTTGATTGAAATCTCCCATCTGAGAGTATATGTCACCCATTTCGGTCATCCCACGGACATTTGCAGGGCCACTTCTTGTTTCTGGATGTTCCATGTATTTGATGTAGCACTCCATGGATCGATGGTAATCCCCTTTCAGGAGGTAGATCCTTCCAAGACCTTTGAATGCCCAGGCAACCTCACCTTCATCCTCTTCGACCTTGGACAGATGTAGCGATTTTAGATAGTGTTCCAGTGTATTGTCCCAATCGTATCTCTTGAGAAGAAGATCCCCGATCCTTCTGTACGATGTTGAAAGTCCATGTCCGATGTCATTCTTTTCCGCGATCTCAACTGCTTTTTTAAGTGAAGAAATTCCTTTTTCGATCTGCCCCTTTTCATCAAATATGTCGCCCTCCAGTTGGAGTACGATTATTTGTGTTCCAAGATTATCCTTGTCATTATCCAACTCATCAAGACACTCCTGGGCCATTTGAATAGATTGAAGGGCTCCATCAATATCATAATCCTCAAGATGTGTCCGGGCCCTCGCGATCAACTCATCCAGTGCTTTATCGAACTCTCCACCAAAGTAATGATGAATAGAAAGGTCCGGTACTTTTTCATCAGGGTTGGATACTTCCTTAGTTTCGAAGGCAGACGAGATCATCCGGTGCAGCTCTTTCTTCCTTTCTTCTTCCAATCCATCATATATGGATTCGATGACCTTGGGATGTTCGAACTCAAAATGGTCCTCTCTATCGATCAGGAACTTCAATTCCATCAATCTATCCATGGAGTCCAAGATATCCCCGATCTCCAATCCCAATATCATCTGAATGTTCTCAACAGTGATGGATTCTACAAGGACTGCCGATACTTCGAGAACATTCCGTTCAGTTTCTGAAAGTGATCCTGTCCTTTTCGCTGTGAGATCCTCTCCGGTCGTCTGTTCGATCATGGTTGGCTCCAGTGACAAGAAGCCTTGGTTCATTCTGTTCCTGATAAAATCCCGAATGAAAAGAGGATTCCCTTCGGTCTTTCTCATCATGACCCCGATGTCTTTCATGTCCATTTCATGGCCCAAGATCGCTGCAGCGAGTTGAGCTGACATTTTCTGATCGAAACGGTCCAGTTTTATGGTCGTGAAAAGATGTTCCCTGGACATCCTCTGTAGAGCATCCCTTAAGGGCATGTGTCCTTCTGTCTGCTCCTCAATGGTGAATTCTTCTGATCGGTATGAACCGATGATCAACAGTCTCCCCTCTCTGGCATCCCTGGCTAAGAACTGGATCAGGTTATATGTTGCCTTATCACCCCACTGTAGATCTTCTATCACTAACAGTGTGGGGACCCTGGATGAGACCTCTTTGAAGAATGGTTGTAGTAGTTCGTAGATCGATATTCCCTGTTTGTCCTTGTTGGATCTTTCCTCCTGGGATCGATCATCTGGGTCAAGGTGGGATGGATCCAGAACCGGGAGGTCCAGAACCTTGGTCTTCTTTGGATCCTTTGTTGAGAAGATCAGCACACCGCTGTTCTTCAAGGCCATGTCGACAGCTATTGTGATCAGGCTGCTCAGTTTGTTCTGGGGATTCTTTTTAGCGATTATGTCGATCCCGTTGAAGATCAGGGCACATCGTTTGTTATTTTCGAAGGTCTCCTTGATCCTAACAGCGATCCTCTCGATCCTTCTCGGATTGATCCCCTCTCTTTTCTCATCCTCGATGGGAAGCATGGTCACGTTGTTTCGAACCTGGGTTGCATTCTCAAAGGTGTCATCGTTCCCGAATACCACGGTTCTATAACCTCGCATCTGCAGCTCTTCCAACAATCCATGTTCTTCGGATGTATCAATCCTGTATCCTCCAGTGATCTCGCCACTGGGGAAGAAGAAATCCAGGAACTCAACCTTGTGGTGCTCTATTGAACTGAATTCCATTTCAATTGACTTTAACAGGTCCTCTTTTGTCTCTTCCTCGATCCTGTCGATCGAGATGCCGAAGTAATCCCTGAGCATCTCAATGAATGGGAGGTATGGGGAGCGGTGATAGTCAAGACACTTTCCATTCATTACTTTGAAACCCAGCTTTTTTGAGTCCTGGACGCTCTCATCGATCAATCTTGACTTACCGATCCCGGCTTCACCTTCTATTAGGATCATTCCGCCTCTACCTTTCTTGGCGGATTGCAGTCCTTTCATCAGGATGGCCTTTTCATTGGTCCTGTTGATGAACTGGGGTCTGTCCACTAATGGGGTGGTAGAACCTTTGGAATTCATAGGTAAACTGCATAAGCGAGGACTTTGTTAAAAACCCTATCGACGATATTTTCAACGAAAGAATTCATTGAAATTTTATATATCAGGATGGGTTAAGGGGCCTTTGCTAATGTATCCGCCCGGCTTGGCTTAGTCTGGTAGAGCGGGGGACTGTAGTTGGAACCCGGAGTTAAATCCGGTACCCCGCAGAGATCCTTAGATCCCCAGTTCAAATCTGGGAGCCGGGACCATTTTCTCTTTCAACATATTCTCAGCTAGAACAATTTATAGGCTCCCATTCTAATTGAATTCTTAGTATAGGTTAGCTAAAAATCTTATTATTAATTTCCAATCTGATTTTTAGCGCGATCTGGGAGCCAACCGAGAGTATTTTGCAAGCATATTCTAGGTTCCGGGACCATTTTTACTATCACTATATTCTCAGCTAGAACATTTTATTGGCTCCCATTCTCAGTACCTTGCCAGCATTGGTTAGCACAAAATCTTATCTGTATGCTATCATCTGATTTTGTGCGAAAATCTGGGAGCCAGCTGACAACATATAATAATTATATTCAAAGCTCCGGGACCATTTTCCTTTAACTATTTCGTCAGTTCTACTTCTCCCACTATTACAGGTTCCATTTCTTCTTTATTCTTGTAGTGAAGTGAGAAAATACATCCTTCTTCGATCTCCCCTCCTTCTTTGATCGAGAACGAATCTCCCTCGTTCACTGTGGTTACGATGGTACCATATGGAGTATTGATAAACCGGATTGTTGCATTCGCCGGCACCGTCATTATATCCTGGATCGACCCATTCATGAGGACATCACCATTTGCTTTCTCCAGCCTGTAGGTGAAATTTGAGATATACTCATAGGATGAGACGGTTTCAACAGATACTAAGAAATGTGCATCAAAGGTTGTGGGGAAAGATACACCTGGTTGATAATTACAGCTCATTGTCACATCCGGGATCTCTCCTTCATTTGCATTCAATAGTATGACGACCCTTACCGTGTCCGTATCAGTTAGTGTCTCTTCGCCGCTTATATCTCCATCAGCAACTGTCAAGGTAACAATGTATGTGATGGTTTCAGCTGGCGTTGGATAGGTGTAAGATACATTGATACCAACCAGATCCCTGTCATTGTCATTTATTCCATCATTATTACTATCCACACCGGAATCCATATCCCAATAATAGAAAAGAACATCATTATCATCATCATATGAGCTTTTTCCACTCAATTCGACCTGATCTCCTGGGTAAATGGTCTCATCGACACCAGCATCAGCAACTGGTCTGGTATTGATGGGGTCTCCATTCCCATCTCCATCCCCATCATCTCCATTGTCCTTGATGAAGACAAAATAGCCAACAGCAACCAGAACCAGGCCTGCAACTACCGCTCCAGCTATGATGAGGTCCCTGGTCTTGATCCCTTTTACCATGAAGAACTAACGAACTCCGTTCGTAATTACTTTTTCGGGAGATCGATAGCATCTGCAATAGTGTTTTATATGGTCCTTGGCTCCCGATCGGTTGATGGAATGGATATTTGCGATCCTGCTTGGTGTCTATCTGGTAGTCCTCCTGATCATTGGGCTGAGATCAAGGTCAAGATCAGATCCTGAGGACTTTTTCATTGCTTCCAGGTCATTATCCCACAGATCTGTAGCTTATTCCATTGGTGCTACTGTAGTCGGTGGTTCTGCAGTTATCGTGACTGGCTCCTTTGTATTCACCTACGGTCTCTCCGGATTATGGTATGATATTGGTGGGGTGATCGGGTTGTTATTCCTGGGGCTTTTTGTGGCTCCAAAACTGAGAAGAACGAGAGCACATTCCCTTCCTGACCTCGTCGGGATGAAATATGGGGATCGATCCAAGGTTGCAGCATCTTTGCTCCTGATACTGGTGGAGATCGGATGGGTCGCCCTTCTTCTCCAGGCAACCAAATTCGTGATGACCATTGCTCTGGGTATCTCTTCAGATATTGCTCTCATCCTTTCAGCTTCGGTATTCATAGGCTATACTGTGATCGGAGGTCAGAAGGCGGTTGTGAGGACCGATAAATTACAGATGATACTTGCAGTTGGAGCACTTGGAGCGATACTTGTCGGTATGTTGTTCCAAGGAGGAAAGGTTCCGGATTCTGCAC
>JAUVBH010000125.1 GCA_030591285.1 Thermoplasmatota archaeon | reverse complement strand
ATAATGGGGCGACACCAATCACACTATTTGGATATGTCTGAATATTCAGAATAATGCGAATAATCAGTGGAGGGTCGGAATTATTCTGTTTTACTCTCTTCACCAATTGACCCTTTTGATATTCCATAAGCAAAAAGAGGAAGAGCTATCATCTGAACAATGTGGAAAATTCCGTTGTGATCGAACTCCCATATGATGGTGACATTGATGGCTTCTGAAGCTTGGATACCTGCTGCCACCATTGTTAAAAAAATTGCAGCAGCGATCATCGCTGCCCCATCAAGCTTCTTTCTCATGGCTAATCCAATGTACGTTCCAAGGGCAGCCAACATCGCTATTGATTCATATATTATGAAAACGAGGAAACTTCCAGGAATGAAAACCGTCACCAGGAAAAAAATGATCGCTACTAAAATCAATGCAGGCAATATCCTTACTGCCAGTTTGTGATGTGTGAGATCGGTCGCAGTAGCTACCAGAAATAGAGCAACCGTCATTCCAAGTCCGAAGTTGATAACGTGCCAAACATTTCCATTGAGTTTATCAGACATATCGAATCCATGGGCAATTGCACCAACTCCAGCAGAGAGTGCCAGGAAAAAGAAAGCTCCGGACCATATCCTTGTTCTGAACGGGTTTTTACCCATTCCCTTTTTAGCGATGTACACTGCTGTTAGTGTTCCGAGCACGGCTAGAATAAGATCAGTGAAAGCTGTGGTCTGCTCGGTTGGAATCGATATTATCCCCATGGTTCCCAATGTGAAACGAATGGGATATATTTAAGATAGGTTCACTTCTCAACCATTCTTCTTCCCGGTTTCCAGCTTTTTCCTGACCTCTCTTTTCACCCTGCTTGGGAGAACATCATCGTACATCTCCATGAATTCGATGACAGGTTCCCTATCAACCTTTGAAAGCTCCCTGAGGGCCCAGGATAATGCTTTGGCGACCATATCCTGCTTATCCGAAGCAACCATCTCACAGACCCATAAGGTCCTTTTCACATCTCCGGTCCCACCTCTTGCTTTCTGGTTCAGAGCTACAGTACTCACCACAGCTGTCCTTCGTTCCCAGAAATTATCTGAGTGAGCCCATTTTTCAATAACACCATCTGAAAGTGTTCCTTCTCTCCATGCTACACCTGCAAGATATCCGGAATATGTGTCTACAGAAACCCAATTATCGAGACCTTTCCGGAGGTCCTCCAGGTCATTTTGTGTGAGAGCACTTCGAGCTTTCTTGTTCTTGTCAAGGATCTCATATGCAACCTGCTGGCATTCAAAGATGTCAGTGTCTACCAGCATTTTGGATATTTTGATCACATCTTCCATAGGTTTACCTTTCAGTTCCTTCATAAGCTTCTTTCTAACAACTCTCTGGTCTGGAACCTTGACACCTATTATCCTCATTGATGATGGATAATATCCTTTAGACCACTCTTTCCTTTCAGGATCAACAAGCTTTTCAAGTTCATTGATCGTCCATTGGACCATTGCTTCATTATCCATTTCATATCCCAGCTTTCCTTTGTGGATCCATTTGAAAATAATTCAAGGGGGAGGCCGATTAAGATCATGTCGATTTCCATCAAGGAATTTCTTTACGGCCTCTTTATCAATGAGAACCTCGATGTTGTTATGGTCCAACAAAGGTACCCATAGGACCTCTTCAGCTTCCTGGGACCTAATGTCCCCTTCCCATGATGATACCCAGTAATAATGGATCATCAATCCACCATATACGTCCGGATCTTCAATACTGCTGAAGTATTCATATACCAGAGGAGTGACAGATAATTCCTCTCTCATCTCCCTTATCAAGGTATCTTCCATGGTCTCTCCAATTTCCATTCTTCCTCCAGGCACTGCCAGCATTCCAGGATAAGCTTCTTTGTCCATCCTTCTCTTTTCAGCAAGGAATTTTCCGTCTTTCACCAGTAGAAAGGCCACAGCTTCTGTCATTTTGCACATCATCCTCTTATTCGTCTCTGATCCGATCAACCGTCTTCTTCGCTCTTTGTATTCTGGTTTCCTGTTGTTTGGCATCTAAAATATAGAAGAGATACTGGTTCTTATGCGAAGGGGACATCGAAGAGAACTTCTCCCATATTCCAGGTTCCTTCTTGAATATGCTCTTGATGAAATCAGGCACCTTAACCTCTTTACCTCTATATTTTACCGAAGGTGCGACATTTTCAGGATCCCTGGCATTGAATATGTCCAATCCGGCTTTTGGCTTTAGGATATGGAACACATCTCTCCTTCTTCTCGGTGTGATTTTTCTGGAGCCACTCTCTCCAGATATCCCTATCTTCTGCAAAGAAGGTCTCTGTGATCTCGATCATTCAATTCCCATTTCACAATATACATCTGATGATATGTTTTTTCCCATGGCTTCAAAGCATTGGCCGGGAAGATGCCCCTCATTTGAATGAGAAGAATAGAAAGATCAGTCATATTCAATAAGAATATCTATCAATGGTGGGACATAGAAACGGTTTATAAACCAATACACAATTCAGCAGGTATGACCGACGACGAGATGTTCGCCGATGTCGAACCATTCAGGATCAAGATGGTAGAGCCCATCAAAATACCTTCAAGTGAAGAAAGAGAGAGATCTCTCAAGGAAGCTGGATTGAATGTTTTCCTTGTAAAAGGAGAGAATATTTTCATAGATCTTCTTACCGATTCAGGAACTGGAGCAATGTCAGATAGGCAGTGGGCCGGTTTGATGATGGGGGATGAGACCTATGCAGGTTCCAGAAATTTCTACAATCTCGAATCTGCTGTTGCAGACATCCTCGGGTTTGAATATGTCCTACCCTGTCATCAGGGGAGAGGTGCTGAGAATGTTTTGCACACCGCTCTGATCAAGGATGGTGACGTGGTACCCGGAAATACCCATTTCGATACTACAAAGGCCCACATCGAGCACAAGAAAGGAAAAGCTATCGATTGTACCATCGATGAAGCTGCTGATCCATACATCGATCTTCCATTCAAGGGAAATGTGGACCTGAACAAGCTCGAAGCGGTCTACAAGGAATATGGAAAAGAGCACATACCTTTCACCGTGATCACCGCCACCTGCAATTCTGGCGGCGGCCAACCGGTTTCCATGGAAAATATGAGAGCAGTATACAAGCTCTCCCAGAAATATGGCATTCTGGTCTGTCTTGATGGGGCCCGCTTTGCTGAGAACTGCTATTTCATCAAAAAGAGAGAACCAGGGATGGAAAAATACTCCATCAAGGAAATCGCGAAACTGCAGGCAGATTGCTTCGATCTTATGACGATGTCAGCAAAGAAGGATGCCATCGTTAACATTGGAGGTTTTGTTGCCACTAGACACGCTGAAATATATGACAAGATCAAGAACTTCGGAATCCTTTTCGAGGGATTTGTCACCTATGGAGGTCTGGCAGGCAGGGATTTGGAAGCAATGGCAATAGGTCTCTATGAGGGTGTGGATCAGGATTATCTTGCATACAGGATAGGTCATGTAAGGTACCTTGGTGAACAATTGAAGGAGCAGGGAATACCTGTCCTATGGCCGCCAGGCGGCCACGCCATATATCTTGATATGAAGAAGTTCCTCCCTCATATTCCTCCGGAGCAATTCCCTGGGATGGCATTCTGTGCATATCTCTATCTTGAATCCGGTGTCAGAGGTGTAGAGATCGGAACGCTTCTAAACGGTAGAGATCCAGAGACCGGATTGAACCGACCTGCCAAGCTTGAGCTTGTCAGATTGACCATACCCCGAAGGGTTTACACTCACAGGCACCTCGATTTTGTGGTGAAAGCAGTAATGAAGGTCTGGGAGAAAAAGGACCAGATAAAGGGTTTCGAACTCTCCTATGAATCACCTGTTCTAAGGCATTTCACAGCCCAGTTCAAGTGGGTTGAGTGATCTTCTTCACTCCAACAGAATTCGCTCTTTTTCTCCTTTCTTCAATTTTTTGAAGATCAGGTCATAGGAGTGATCGATCATCCATTTGATCCTATCATCCGGTACTATACCGTCCAGAACAACCGTGTTCCAGTGGACCTTGTTCATGTGATACCCGGGAGTTACAGCTTCAAACTCATCCCTCAGGTCAAGAGCAATGAGAGGGTCACATTTCAGATTGATCCTCAGGGGTTCCGAATGGATATCCGTCAAGAGGAACATCTTACCTCCGATCCTGATGGTCAATGTCTTTTCATCGAACGGGAAATCTTCGGTGATCCCTCTTTTTTCCCTGCAATGCTCTAAGACATCTTTGAGGTCCATTTTTCACCCCTCCCTTTGGTTCTCAATCTCCAGTCTTTTAACCTCTTCGGCGATCATTGGTACCGCCTTTTCAACTTCATCTGAACTTCCGGTAACTCTGAGGATAACGGACATCGGACCCTGGGGATATGAACCAATGTCAATATCCTGAAAAGAATTCTGGACCTCTGACAAGAATAGAGCTATCTGGCTCTCCTTTCCCCTGAATTTCACCTCTCGGATGAATACATCGTTATCATGTCCAGGTGGGAGGTAGTCCTGGAATTTTCCTGTTGATACTATTCCCTTGTATTCCCTGGGAACTCCTGGAAGTATGAAGATCAAGGTCTGACCACTTCGAGCGGTACCGACCAATCCCTCCACCATTCCCTGTTCATTGTTGATCAGATCGAAATCCTGTGGGACGTGGGCCATGTTCTGAAGACCTTTCTTGCCACTTTCCGGAAGCTCCTTGTTGGGATTCCAAGACTTCCACTTTATCAACATCCTTCGGTAGCATTCCTCATGGAATGACATAGGGACGGATAGGGCTTTTGCGATAGCTTCAACTGTGATATCGTCGTGTGTTGGACCCATTCCACCACTGACGACCACTATGTCATATCCCTCCTGAATGTAGTTCTTCAACTCTCTCCCGATCTGGGCCATGTCATCCTGGACTATTACCCATCTGGAGAGCTTGATACCTCTTTTTAGAAGACTCTCTGCCAGGAAAACCGTATTTGTATCCCTCGTCAGACCAAGGAGTATCTCATTGCCGACAACAAGGGCCCCTGCCTTGATCTTGGGGGTGGTTCTGCCTCCCATGATCGGGTAATCAGCCCCGCTAAAATAAAACCTGCGCCTGTATCAATCTCTTTTTACACGCTGGATCTCCATATCACCGGCCGGGAGCACTGACATTACCTGGTCCAGCTCACCACCAAGTTCCTTGGCAATTATCTTGGTGATGTCGGATTTCTTGGTTTTCCCTGGTCGGACGATGTAATAGGTTCCCTGACAGATCTCCTTCACTGCATCTTCAGGTCCGAACATGACCTTGGGAACCCCCTCAACATATACCGTTCCGACTCCCCCTTCCATGGGGAGTTTGTCAAGGAAATTCTTCTTCCCTCTGATGATAAATGATCCCTTTGCAAGGAATTCACCTGACATGGGGGTCCTGCTAACCTGGTCCGGGATCACCCAATATCCTCCGGCGGATCCAACCTTGGCATGCCAGGCTTTTGAATGAAGAACTGAAAGGTGAACCCCCTGCTGTCTTGTGATATCCGACGCTTCCTGCTCCTGGTCGATCCTGATAACGACACTTGCAGCTCCAGAGATATCGGCGTGAGCGTAAAGGT
>JAUVBH010000098.1 GCA_030591285.1 Thermoplasmatota archaeon | reverse complement strand
GTGGGCCCGCCCAGATTTGAACTGGAGTCTATGCGTCCCGAACGCACAAGTATACCAAGCTAACCCACGGGCCCACGTATGTTTGGCAAATATATGAATACAAAAATCGGTAATGAGGATTTACCTATAAACCTTACTATCAACATTGTTAACCTCTATATCACAACCTTTATCAAATAATGCCTAAATGAACCCAAGCTCAGCGGGGCCCCATTTATGGAACACAGTGTTCATGTTACCAGATGCAAAGAGTATGATCCAAACAGGATCAGGAAGCAAGTAGAAGAGCATCTGGACCTCTATCCAAAGTTCAATGACCTTACTGGAAAAAAAGTTCTTCTCAAGATCAATTTGCTCTCAGCATCAGATCCAAAAAAGGCAATCACAACTCATCCAGTATTTGTGAAAGAGACGGTCCTGGAACTCCAGGAAAGAGGAGCAAAGGTCATTATTGGTGATTCCCCAGGGGGACTTTTCAACCCGAACTCATTGAAGAAAGCATATGAAGCGACCGGGATGACAAAGATCGCTGAGGAAACGGGTTGTGAACTCAATTTCAATACAGATTCACATATTGAGAAGTTACCCGAGGGAAAGTTCACCAAGAGCTTCAACATCTGTGACTATACACGAAACTGTGACCTGATCATTGCAATGCCCAAGATAAAGACACACATGTTCTGTGGGCTTACCTGTGCTTCAAAGATAATGTTCGGAGTTATCCCGGGAACTGAGAAAGTGAAATATCATACAAGGTTCCCCAGTATGATAGACTTTTCCAAAATGCTCCTGGATCTTACCGTTCTCAGCAAGGTCGACCTCTTTCTCGTTGAAGGTATCCTGGGAATGGATGAGAAAGGACCATCACAGGGAAATCCGAGAGATGTTGGTTTGATAGTGTCAGGTATCGAACATACATCCATCGACCTCCAGGTCTCAAGAATGGTAGATCTGGATCCGAATAAACTCCCGATAATGATCGCTGCAAGGGACCTTAACATCATAAAGTTCGATGAAAAGATCAAGGTCACCGGAGATGGAGCAGATTTCAAACTATCCCCACCTTTCAAACCTGCTAAGGGGGGAGCATTACTAACAGATCCTCCAAGGTTTCTAAGACGGATGTCCATCTATCTTTCAACGAACAAACCGGTAATATCCCATAAGAAATGTATTGGATGCGGAATATGTGCAGAGAATTGTGCTGGTGAAACAATTAAGATCGTAAACGACAAAGCAAAGATCCGCTACTCAAACTGCATCAGATGTTACTGCTGCCACGAACTCTGCCCCCACGAAGCTGTTTATCTTTCAATGAAAGAAAGCGGATTGATGAACTATGTAACAGATCTTGCATGGAACTACTTCATTGGCAAGGAAAAATAACCACCTTGGCCCCGGGATTACCCGAAAACCTTATTAGAATACATTATCCAATAGCTTCAATCCCCGAGGGATAATTATGAACAGCCTAGTCGATCCGTGGATCCCCACATTGAAGGACATTCAGGTTGCAGCTTACAGGATCGAAGGTATTGTAAACCGGACACCGGTCATGACCAGCAGGTCGATAAACGATATGACCGGAGGAGAACTTTACTTCAAATGTGAGAACCTGCAGAGAGTGGGAGCCTTCAAGTTCAGAGGTGCGACAAATGCTGTTCTTTCTCTTCGAGATGATGAAGCTGTCAATGGAGTGGCAACTCATTCTTCTGGGAACCATGCACAGGCTCTGGCTTTAGCAGCAAGGAATAGGGGGATCCCAGCATACATAGTGATGCCAAAGAACTCTCCCAAGGTCAAGGTCGAAGCAGTGAAATCCTACGGGGCTCAGATAACATTCTGTGAACCCACACTGGAGGCCAGAGAATCGACCCTGGAGAAGGTAGTTGATCATACTGGGGCCCATTTCGTACATCCTTATGATGATCCCAGGATCATTGCAGGTCAGGGAACAGCTGCTTTGGAACTCATTGATGAGATAGACCATCTTGACATCATAATGGCCCCGGTAGGCGGTGGGGGCCTGCTTAGTGGAACAGCCCTTGCTGTGAAATATGTGAACAAGAAAACAGAGGTAATTGCAGCTGAACCTCTGAACGCAGATGATGCTTATCGTTCCTTCAAGAGTGGAAAGATAATTCCTTCCAACAACCCGGATACTATAGCAGATGGATTGAAAACATCCCTGGGGGAACTGAATTTCGGCATTATCATGAAACATGTTGATGATATCGTTACCGTCAGTGAAGAAGGGATCGTCAAAGCAATGAGGACCATATGGGAGAGAATGAAGCTCATTGTAGAACCATCAGCGGCTGTACCCCTAGGAGCTTTGCTCGAAGGGAAGCTGGATGTAAAGGGAAAGAAGGTTGGAATTATTCTTTCTGGGGGAAACGTTGACCTTGACGAACTTCCCTGGAGATCCAATGGTTTCACAACGGTGATGGAACAGGATTTCCGATATTGACCCCCATATGAAATTGGTTTGACACCAATATATAATCATTTTTGATTATTGATCTTAAAATCAGTTCCACATAGATCTCAACAATGTTCTCCACACAATAAAAATGGTATTGACGATCAGAGAAAACAGGAGACTTACAACAGTCCCCAAGACCAATGATAATTATCTGGACCCTAAGAATAGTAATTGACACAGTAGATCCTATTCAGCTTCATTTGTATATCAGTAGAAAAGTAAAACAATAGATGAACTTATCAGTTCAATATATATTGACGCCAATACATCATGGATTGACACCAACATAATATAATTACATTACATTACATATCATTATGAACGTGAAATACCCCACCCTCATTGTGTTCGTCTTGGTCCTTTCAGCAGGATCATTAACAGGTTGTATCGATCTTTCCGGTGGAGATGACGACCTCAATACGGTGACCTTCTTTGGATTCAGCGTCAAGGGAGAGGTCATTGATGAAGAGATCATACCAGCTTTTAAGGAACACTGGAGGGAAAAGACAGGGGGCAAGGTGGATTTCACCACGAGCTACGCCGGGTCGGGAAGGATCACAAACCAGGTCCTGACAGGAGCAGAGGCAGAGGTGATGATCTTATCCACCGAATGGGACGCTATCCAGTTAAGGAACGGTGGCGTCGTGACCACCGACTGGAACACATTCCCTGATCAAGGGACCGTCAGCATATCGCCGTGGGTCATACTTGTTCGATCAGGGAACCCAAAGAACATCCAGGACTTTGGTGACCTAGCTGAAGACGATATCCAAATCATACATGCTGATCCAAGAACATCAGGGGGTGCATGCTGGTCAATATTCGCTATGTATGGATCAGAATTGAGGCGTTGTGAGAACTTAACGCCCGAAGAGGCCAAGGAAAGAGCAGAGACACTCCTGGAGGATACAATAGAAAACGTGATCTGTTGGCAGTCATCGGCAAGGAACGCTCTGTCGCAGTTCACCCTTGGTTACGGTGACGCATTGATAACCTACGAGAATGACGCACTTTTATGCTGTGAGAAGGAAA
The DNA here is from genome assembly GCA_030591285.1 of Thermoplasmatota archaeon. Classification (GTDB taxonomy): domain Archaea; phylum Thermoplasmatota; class Penumbrarchaeia; order Penumbrarchaeales; family Penumbrarchaeaceae; genus JAFGLL01. The sequence continues at coordinate 2,773 of JAUVBH010000098.1, read as the reverse complement.
AGGGTTACGAGATCGTCTATCCAAGCTCCACCATCTTTTCCGAGCACAAGGTTGTGATCGTTGACAAGAATGTGGAAGAGGTAGAGCGTGAGATGGTGGATGAGTTCGTGAACTTCCTATTCATGGCAGGATCACAGAAGGCCTTTGTCGACCACTATTTCCGATCCGTTGACGATTCGATCGAGAACCCCTACCCGGGCTTATCTGATCATTTCACGGTGGAGTACCTTGGAGGGTGGGAGAAAGCTCATGAAGAGCTGATAGACGGATTGTATTCGGATATCAGGGGGTGATGTGACCATGGATAGAAGAAGAACTCTCGGGCAACTGACGAAGTGGTCAACAATATCGTTAGGTGTCGTCCTCTTCGGGTTTCTGGTAATCCTGCCGCTGACATCGGTCTTCAAGTTCTCCTTTCAGGATGGTGTTGGGCCGTTCATCGACGCTGTCACTTCTGAGAACGCTCTGAACGCATTCAAAAACTCCCTGGTGATCGCAGGGATAACGACCTGTATCAACATGGTTGTAGGAACGCTACTGGCTTTCGCCATAACCAAATACGACTTTCCGGGTAGGTCCGTCCTTAAGTCTCTTATCGACCTTCCGATCGCGATCCCGACTGCGGTTGTCGGTCTCTCACTGATGATGCTTTACGGTCCAATGGGTATGTTAGGACCGATCCTCCAAGAAAATGGGATCAAGGTCGTTATGGCTATGCCGGGTGTTCTTCTCGCACATGTTTTCGTGACATCACCTTTCATGATCAGGTCCTTATGTCCCGTCCTCGAAAAGATCGACCGAAACGTCGAGGAAGCTGCTCTTACGCTCGGAGCTAACAAGACCAAAACATTCTTTTTCGTCACTCTGCCATCTATCAGGAGCGGCCTGATCGCGGGTTCAGCCCTCACCTTCACCCGCTCCCTCGGTGAGTTTGGAGCGACACTCTTCATCGCTGGCGGAATGATAACGACCGGGCCCCTCTACATCTATTATCTGTCGGATTCGAGTTTCGACTTCCAGGGGGCCACATCGATCGCGGTTGTACTGATGGTCCTGCCCTTCTCCCTTTTACTGATCCTGAATGCAGTGGTCAGGAAAATGGAGGTTAGAATATGAGAGGGGACATTGAGCTGAAAGGATTATCTGTCTCCTTCGGGAAGGAGAAAGTGTTGAAAAAACTGGATCTCACCGTAAAAGAAGGTACGATAATGGCAATACTCGGTCCTTCCGGATGTGGGAAGTCGACCATGTTGAGAGTTATTTCAGGTCTCGTCCCCCAGAATAATGGGGTCGTCCTGCTTGGGGGAAAAAGTATTGATCGACTTCCGCCCCACAGGAGGAAAATGGGGTTCGTTTTCCAGAACTACTCTCTATTTCCGAACCTCACCGTTTCGAGAAACATCGGTTTTGGCATGAGGATGATGAAAATGAAAAGGCGTGATATTGTGAAAAGGGTGGATGAACTCGTATCCCTTGTCGGGTTATCAGGCATGGAGAAGAAGAGACCACACGAGCTTTCCGGAGGTCAGAAGCAGAGGGTAGCGATCGCCCGTGCACTTGCCACATATCCCGACGTGCTTCTTCTGGATGAACCATTTGGAGCACTCGATGCGAAGATCCGGAAAAGGATCCGAAGGGATCTGAGGTCTATCCAGAGAGAGCTCGGGACCACTACCATTTTTGTAACCCATGACCAGGAAGAGGCATTCGAGGTCGGAGATCAGATCTCTGTGATGAATAACGGTGTTATTGAACAGAATGGGAGTGCCATGGACCTTTACGAAAGACCCGGGACCGAATTCGTTTCGAGGTTCGTGGGTAACGCGAATATGATAGAACTCCCGGGAGAGGAAGGGAGGACCGTAATGATCAGACCCGAAGACATCTCTTTAAGGAAATGGGAAGATGATGATTGGACTGGTGGGACGAAGGGGAAACTGGCAGACCTCATACATCTTGGACCCTTGATAGAATCCTCTGTCCTTCTCGATAATGGCGATACCCTGACAGCCCTCATGTCCAGGTCCGATTTTCATTTAAAGGGCCTCAAGAGAAACGATGAGGTAAGGGTCAAGATATTGAAATTCCGCTCTTTCAAGGAAGAGAACATTTAGGCATCGTACTCTCCGGAGGCAATGTGGACCTTGATAAGCTTCCATGGAAAAACAATGGATTCACAAATGTGAGGGAACGGTATTTCAGGATCTGAGCATTTTCATATCCTTATCTCATTCTCCTTTTTCCATTCCGAATAAATGTGTATACCAGGGTCAGTATAAAAATAGATGAAATGACCATGAATGCAAATTCAAACCCTGATTCTTCTTCTTTCCTCTCCTCCACATTGAAAGTGACCTCTTTCATTGCAGAATATCCTTCCTCAGTATGCAGAACAACTATACATGTGAAAGTTCCCTCATCAGTAAAAGTATGAGTGAAATTCTCATTTGCATTGGTGGTTGCGATAGGTACATTTGTATTATCGAAGAACCACTCAACATTGTCAGCCGTCATACCTGGAGAATTCTCTTCGATCTGGATCTCAAAAGGTTCATCCTTATAGATCTCGTCATCATAATGTATATAAAAATTTGGAGTTGGTCCGTTATCAAATGCAAGGAGAACACCACCTGTCTTCACATATATCAAGGACACATAATTGCTGACAGAGGTGAAATCCATGTATTTAGAGTAATTAGTTTCTCTGATCACTTGCTGGACCATCTTTGTTCCAAAACTATTATGCACGTAAAGGGTTTCCTTAAAACCATAC
>JAUVBH010000190.1 GCA_030591285.1 Thermoplasmatota archaeon | reverse complement strand
TCTTCCGATCGAACACCATCAGGTCGATAATCAAGCTGCAGAAGACCGAGCTTCAACATGGTCTGCAATAATCCACCCACCACCTTATCCACAGGTTCGACCCTTTCATGGAACTGCTCCTGCTGAGAAAGGTAGATCTCCACAAGGTTGTGGGTCCCATCACTCATTTCCCAGAGAAGGGTTCCAACCTCGTCCAGAGGTCTCTTGATGGTCTTTGGTCCTTTGAGGACCTTGTGGAGTTGTCTTTCCAGTCGGTTGAAGTTCTTGGGATATTCCAAAATGATCTTTCCATCCCGATAGAACCAGTCGATCTTTGATCTGATGGGGAATATGGAATGCGGATCGGGGCCCTTGTACATGGGGCTATCCATCAATTTTTTCCTGCTGGCCAATTGGATCCCTCATAGAGCCGGATAAACGATTATCATAAGGACTATCATCGATGTGATACCCAGGATGGTGAAGATCCATGTCCATTTCCTGCTCTTCCATCCATATTTGGCTACATTGACCATTACTCCGCATATGATGGCGAGAAGCAGCAGTCCGATGTAGACCAGGGGATGGATCTCCATGGTCTCCGAACCATCGAGGAATTACTAATCGATTTCCATTTAGTATTTAGCTAGAAATCCTTAAATACAACTTTCTATTTATGGTGTACGTTAAGATAACAACTTGAGGTTGTATAGAGGAAGGTTATAACATGGTCGGAAAGGAAAAGGTGGAAAGAGAACCCCTGACGGAGATAATCGAAACCTCTGATGGGGTCCTGCTCACCGCAGAGCTACCAGGGGTAGCTCAGGATGCTATCAAGATAGCGGTCTCCAAGGGTATCCTCAAGCTAGAAGCACAAGGATCCCGGGGTATGTTCAGCACGATCCAGGCCCTTCCCTTTGAACCAGACCAGGACAGGATCTCCGTCACATTCTCCCAGGGGGTACTTGCAGTTTCATTGAAGATGAAACCTGATGATGTTGAGCATGTTGGAGAAAAACATGTCGCCGTCGAGACCGCTGTGGAGGCATCCTTCGAAGAGATGGGTAAGGAGATCGATATTCTCAGGGATGAGCTCATCAAGGTTTCCGAAGAAAAGGCCTCCCTGGAGGAGAGGGTTCACTTCCTGCAGCGTGATTTCCAGAACCTGAAAAGAAGGCATGAGACCGAGAAGGAGTTAATTGCGGACAGGAAGATCGAGGAGGTTGCATTAGGATTGATCGATGTTCTTGACAACTTCAAATTGGCAAAGAGTTCCATCCTCAATACAAAGAGCAAGGAAGGATCAAAGGAATCCATGGTCAAAGGCCTCGAGATGATCGAGAACCAGATCGTCAACCTTTTCCAGAGGATAGGGATCTCCAAAATGGCAACCGAGGGTGATCATTTTGATCCAAACTTCCACGAGGCAGTGGGCTACGTGGAACGCGCAGACCTCGATGATGAGGTAATAGCTGCTGAGGTCAAATATGGATATAGTTACAAGGGACGGGCGATGAGGCCCGCCCAGGTCATGGTCAATAGAAAACCCGTGAAGGCGGGATCAAAAAAGAATAACGGTAAACGAGGTGATTAGAAATGGGAAAGATCATAGGAATAGATCTAGGAACCACGAATTCAGTGGTTGCAGTAATGGAAGGCGGGCAGCCGGTCGTCATACCCAATAGAGAGGGTGCCAGGACCACTCCGTCAGTTGTTGGAATAACGAAAAAGGGAGAGAGGCTCGTAGGTGAGCTTGCCAAGAGGCAGGCCGTTGCGAACCCGGACAATACGATCGCATCCATCAAGAGAAAGATGGGTCAGAAGACGAAGGTTTCCATGGGTGGCAAGAAATACACACCCCAGGAGATCTCTGCAATGGTCCTTCAGAAGCTCAAGGAAGACGCAGAGGCCTATCTTGGTGAGAAGGTGACAGAAGCCGTCATCACAACCCCGGCATATTTCGAGGATGCACAGAGGCAGGCCACAAAGGATGCAGGCAAGATCGCCGGTCTTGAGGTCAAGAGGATCATCAACGAACCTACTGCGGCTTCTCTCGCGTATGGATTGGACAAGGAAGGAGAGATGACCATTCTCGTCTACGATCTCGGTGGCGGGACATTCGATGTCTCCATCCTGCAGATCGGAGATGGCGTGTTTCAGGTAAAGTCCACTTCCGGTAACAACCACCTTGGCGGGGATGATTTCGATCAAAGGGTAATGGAATGGATAGCAAAGGAGTTCAAGAAGGATCATGGTGTTGACCTGCTGAAGGACAAGCAGGCTATCCAGAGGGTCAAGGATGCTGCAGAAAAAGCAAAGATCGAGCTTTCAGGGACACCAACAACGAACATCAGTATTCCATTCATCTCCCAGGGGGATGACGGACCGCTTCATCTGGACCTTGACCTTAGCAGATCGACCTTCGAATCATTGGTTGAGGACCTGGTCGAGAAGACCATGAAGCCTCTGAAGCAGGCGCTTAAGGATGCCAAATTGAAACCCGAGGAGATAGACAAGATCCTCCTTGTGGGGGGATCTACAAGGGTTCCTATGGTTCAGTCCAAGATCAAGAGCATCCTGAAAAAGGACCCCACTAAGAACATCAATCCGGATGAGTGTGTGGCCATTGGTGCTGCCATCCAGGCCGGTGTACTTTCCGGTGAAATTGGAAAGGATATGGTCCTTCTCGATGTGACCCCTCTTTCACTTGGGATCGAAACCCTTGGCGGTGTTCTTACGAAGATCATCAACAGGAACACAACCATTCCAACAAAGAAGTCAAAGACCTTCTCGACGGCATCAGATAATCAACCCCAGGTCGAGATCCATGTTCTTCAGGGTGAGAGACCAATGGCAACGGATAACAAGACCCTGGGTGTTTTCACTCTCACCGGTATCCCACCAGCCCCCAGAGGAATACCACAGATCGAGGTGACCTTCGAGATCGATGCAAATGGTATCGTCCATGTAACTGCGAAGGACCATGCTACAGGTAACACACAGGACATAGTTGTTTCCGGGACCGGTGCTCTTTCTGACGATGATATCGACAGAATGATGGATGATGCTGACAAGTTCGCAGAAGAGGATAAGCTGAAGCTTGAGATAGCAGAGGCCAAGAACAATGCAACATCACTTGTCTTCGCTACAGAACGCGCCATCAAGGACAACCGCGACAAGCTAGATGATGAAGATGTCGAGGAAGTCGAGAAACTAATGAAAGATGTCGAGGAACTGGCAAAGGGAGATGACGCTGAGGAGATGAAGACCAAAACAGAAGAACTCTCCGAAGCTTCCCAGAAGCTTTTCTCCAAGATGTATCAGGAGGCATCGAAATCATCCGGGGAATCCATGGACACGGATGGAGAAGAACCTCCATCGTCTGAAGAGGACACGGATGATGACTACATCGATGTAGATGCAGAGGACAAGGAGTGATTAATAATGGAGAGGGGATATTCCCCTCTCCTTGATCTTACTTTAGGGCTGTGTGGATGATGAAGAAGGATTACTACGAGATCCTGGGAGTCGAGAAGGACTCAACCAAGGCAGATGTGGAGAAAGCCTACAGGAAGCTTGCCCTGAAGTACCATCCGGATAGGAATCCGGATGATGATACCTCTTCGAAGAAGTTCACCGAGGTCACGGAGGCCTATGAGGTTCTCGCCGATGATGACAAACGAACCCAATATGATCAATACGGTTTTGCCACAGATGATGGCGAAATGCCCCATTATCAATATCAGAACGTGGATCTGGATGAGGCTCTGAGGATGTTCATGCGCTCCTTCGGAGGAGGCTTTGGTTCTTTCTTCGGTGGGGGAGATCCATTCGAAGAGAGATCCCACGGAAGAAGGGGCCCCATGAAAGGGGACGATAGACTGACATCTGTCAGGATATCCCTCGAGGAAGCCGCTTCCGGGATCGAAAAAGAGATCGAGTTAACACATTTGATACTCTGTCCAAAATGTGATGGTTCCGGTTCAGCGGAAGGTGAAGACTCCGTTGAGTGTCCCGAGTGTGATGGGTCAGGCAGTACGAGACATGTGAAGAACCTTGGCCCTGTCCAATATGTTACAACCAAGACCTGCTCACGATGCAGTGGTGAAGGTCAGATCATTAAAGACCCTTGTTCGAAGTGCAGGGGCAAGAAGAAGGTTCGTGAGAGGGTCACGAAATCCGTAACCCTCCCACCTGGAGTTGATACCGGAAATAGACTCAGGGTCGCCGGATTGGGTGATTCTGGAGAAAGAGGCGGTCCGGCAGGTGATCTCTATGTAAATGTGGAGGTCAGGGGCCATTCGTTCTTCGAAAGGATAGGAGATGATGTGAGAAGTGAGATAACAATAACCTATCCTCAAGC
>JAUVBH010000094.1 GCA_030591285.1 Thermoplasmatota archaeon | reverse complement strand
TAGATTGACCAATGATCTTCATTCTTTTATTGATCTCAAAGCATTCAGTGTAAATTCCATTGGATACGAAGACAATATCTCCTTCACTTCCATTTTCAACAGCTTGTTCTATCTTTTGAAAAGGATATTCGATGGTTCCATCCCAGGGTCCAACATCATTGTCATCATCGACATATTGATCAATATGTTTTTCATAGATCCCAATATCAATGATGGAAACACCGTCGAGATCACCATCATGGGGTCTTTGAAAATTCTCGAAATCAGATCCAGTATTGAATTTTGGATCACCATGGTCGATCGCTGGTGAGTCAAAAGCGATATGATATTCATTGTCGACGAACTTAGGATCTACATGAAGATCATTTGTTCCTGGATCGGTTGAAGAATAATCATTTCGATTGTTCCAGAAGATGTTATTTGATATCGAGGTTTCTGAACTATCACAATGAGATAATGCGACATCGCAATTAATGAAAATATTGTTGGATATTCTCTGGATCCCAGTGGGTCCATAGACTGCAAATTGGCAATGATCGAAAATATTGTTGGTTATGGAATCATTTGATGGATCCAGGAGGTGAACATCTCTTCCTGTAACGGAATAAACAGCATATGAAATATTTTTGAAAATGTTGTTATTTATGAGGGTTTCTCCACCATCCCAGTTATGGATCCCACTCCACTCAATATTCTCAATGAAATTCCTGTTGAAAGTAATGTTTACCTTTCCTTGGTTTATCATTACTCTATCAGAATTTCGAAAATGGATACCTTCTATCCACGTGTTATTTGCAGGATCTATGAATGATCTTCCCTCCACACCAGGGGCCATATTTGTAGCATCCAGTATGGGAAAATCCTCTGGATCACCTGTTAATATTGTCCCCTCTTTCATAATAATAGATTCTTCGTAAAGTCCCCCGTTGATCTTGATCGTATCACCATATGAAGCATTATCGACTGCATCTTGGATCCTGAAATAATCCCCCCCTCCGTTTCTATCAACGATCAGGGTCATACTCCTGGTCCCCGAACAAACTCCCTCATCAACGCTTCCTTCGATCAATGAAAAACCACTGACCAATAGTAATAATATGAAAAATGAAGAAATGATCCTGTTTAGAAAATTCATCTACAATTCCTCTATTTTTTCCTATTCTCCCGTATTTCGAATGGTTTCTTGAACTTTTATACTTTCCTGGCTCTACGTTTGAAACCTCTTTTTCACCAATGTTATGTCAAAAGGTGTCGTTTAAGGGGACATAACGTAATGATTGCCCCTGACATACTTACAGAAATATGGAAAAATTAACACTTATTGTTTTTTTAGGTGTTTTTCCCATATGGATATCTATGGTTTGCTATGTTTTCACTTTTCTATCGATCTGATAATGAGATCAAGGTCCAATTCGAACCCGGAAACAGGTGCAGAGAGATCCATTTCTGAGATCATTCTTGGATGAATCTCCCCAAAGTGTCCCAGGATCGATCTGCCCTTCATCTCAAGTTCTGGAAATAGATCCTTAATACCATCTTCTCCTTTCATGTATATTGCAGCTCCGCGCCCTCTGATATAACATCCAAGGGGAGCTGGTTCAAGTTCAAACTTCAATTCCAGATCGGATAGAAGCTTCTGAACCACACCTTTTATCGCAGTGAAAGAAGCCTTATTGTCCTCAGAAAGACCGGCAATAACATTGTGGGAATTGTTCCCGACCATGACGTCGGCTGATTCAAATATTCTCTGGGGAAGGTCCCTATGCTTGTTCGCCTTCAGAATGTTCAGAAGTGAAGGGATGGATGACGCCCGCATCATCGTGTGTTCTGTTGTGATAGGATTTGTTATCTTGATGTGGTCCACCTCTTCCCTACCCATCATCTTATACTGCGTCTCTTCATTGGAAAGTGAGATCGTTCGGACCTCAAGGTATCCCAGCCCGATCAATGTGTTCCTCAATGACCTTGTAAGGGTAGAGAATTCTCTCTCGCTTCCGGTCAAGTTCGAATTCGGGAATGCTCCTGGAAAATTCTCGAATCCGATGCCGATCGCCAGGTCCTCAGCGATATCAGCTTGATGAAGGATGTCACCCCTCCACGGTGGTATCGAACATTTCACACTATTCCCTTTGACCTCCAATCCCTGGAATCCCATTTTGTTCAGAGCTTTTACAACTTGGCCCGATGGAAGCTCCATACCAAGCCAGGATCTTGCCCAGGAAAGGTCCATTTCATATTCGATCCAGTCAAACCTGGGCCATTCCCTGGTCTTGAGGTCCATATCCTTGAACCCTTTTTCATCAGGATAGGTTACGGTCACTGAATGGAGTTTACCCCCTCTTGCCATCAATTGGGAGCAAACGATATTGACCGAAAGAGTCACAGCATTAAGGTCCCACCCTGTGCAATCCACGAAGATATTCTTTGTTTTCTCTGAGACCTTGGTAAGCTCTCCATTGATAATAGGTGGGAAGGATAGTACCTCTCCATTTGCATCTGTGATCATTGGATATCGATCTAAACCATCCAGGGTCCATGCGTAATCTACACCTTTTTCATGCTCTTTGAGGATCTGTTCAAGATCCCATTTCTCGTCTTTTTGCAGAGGGACAAAACTGATCTCATTGGGGGATGCTGCCCAGTACTTGAATGGTGCTTTGATGGGATCTGCATTATGGATACCGATGGCAACTTTTCTCCTCTTCCTGCCCACCGTGATGTGGAGCTTTTCTTGAAGGTTCATTATGGAGATAAGAGCCTTTTCATCGATGTTGACACCAGTGATGAGAGCCGCCCCTATCACAGGTCTGATCCCAAGGACCCCAGGGTCAACGACCAGCTCTAAACCTGATCCCTCTTCGACCATCATCTCCTTGCTGAGATCCGAACTTTCCCAACCCATGAACGCCCTGTATGCTTTGGCAACACCCTCGACTGAGAAAAGGTCAGGTCTGTCAGGGAAGAACTCAACTGCGATCTCATCACCTTCAAGCTTTTCCACAGTGGCCCCTATCATTGGGATCCTTTCTACGAACTCATCCAAGGAGAAATCATCTCCGACCAACCTCTGGAGGTCGGTGATATCCATGTTGATCACTGGCAATAACTCACCAGTTGGAACATTGCATCATTATAATTAACACTTACAGATGGTGCCCGAAGTCAAGGTGAAACTATTTATTTATGTTATTCATCGGTCATCCAGTGAGTTATAATGACTGATATTATCACCAGAGATATGGGAATCATGGAGACGATCCAGAAATTTCCTGACGTTGTTGGTGTCTTTGTCGCCCATGGACTTGGATGCATCGGGTGTGCAATGGCCAATTTCGAGACCATAGAGCAGGGTGCAATGGCACACGGCATGGACATAGATGCGTTGATGAAGGACCTGAACGAGTCTGCTGCTGAAATGGGATCCAAGAAAGAGTGATGGGTCCATTTTTTCACAGATCTTGAAATACATGTGGACATATCAGTCCCAATATTACCTGGATTTAGGTTCAATAAAGGGCCGTCAATCCAAATCTTTTTATATGGTTTCTTATATGGGCGCTCGCTGTTCGCAGCAAGAGGCCCTCCGGCCAGACGTCAAGGGCAACCGAAATAGGACCCTGTGTCCGGGTTGAAAAGTTCAAGAAGCTGTTTCTAGACCCGGAAAGTCGTCACGGTCGGACAGGTGAAGGAGCGTCGATTCTGACCCTTGCCTCGGTTAGGGTGTGATATCAATGCTCCGCATCAAAGCGTGTCTCGGAGGAATGAGATGTCGAAAGCGCATAAACCAAGGAGAGGTTCGGTAGCACATAGCCCTAGGAAGAGGGCGAATAGACCGCACCCGGTCGTCAAGAACTGGCCGGAGGGTGGTTCCGAACCTAAGATTCAGGGCTTCGCAGGTTACAAGGCGGGGATGACCCATGCATTTGTAGTTGACTATAGGCCTACCTCGACAACAACTGGACAGGAGGTCCAGATACCTGTAACGGTGGTCGAGGTCCCCCCAATGAAGGCAGCGGGGATCAGGCTCTACGAAAGGGATGTTTACGGAATGAGGACCATGAAAGAGATCTGGTCCGATAAGATCGACAAGGATCTTATCAGAAGGTTCCCGGTCCCATCAAAGAGCGCTAAACCCGAGGTCAAGGGTCTGGAAAAGGAAGAAGCTGATGAGGTAAGGCTCATCACTCATACGATCCCCAGGGAAGTCAAGGGAATACCCAAGAAGACTCCCGATATCATGGAGATCCGCATTGGTGGCGGAACCATGCAAGAGAAGATCAAGTATGCAAAGGGACTTCTGGGAAAAGAGATACCCTTTTCCGAATTCCAAGTCGATGGTGGAATGGTAGATATCATATCGGTCACCAAGGGTAAGGGCTTCCAGGGACTGAACAAGAGGTTCGGTGTGAAGCTGCTTACTCATAAGAACTCCAAACACAGGAGAATGATCGGGACACAAGGACCATGGCATCCAGCATGGATCATGAGCACCGTTCCCAACTCCGGTCAGATGGGGTATCACAACAGGACAGAGTACAATAAGAGGATATTGAAGGTTGGCAAGGATCCATCAGAGATCAATCCAAAGGGTGGTTTCCTGCAATACGGCAATATCGAGAACAGCTACGTCCTGGTTCATGGTTCAATTCCTGGTCCAACCAAGAGGTTGATCAGGTTCAGGGACCCTGTAAGGGTCAAAGGGCATGTTGATGTGAAAGCACCCGAGCTGACCTATGTCAGCACGTCGTCCAAGCAGGGTAGGTGATTTAGATGGCAGCGACAAAAACAACAAAGGGAAAGGCCAAGAAAGCCTCAACCGCCGCTGGGACCATCAATGTTTATGGGACAGACGGCAAAGTTAAGGGTAATCTTAAGCTTCCAGGAATTTTCAGCACAGTATTCAGACCAGACCTCATAAGGAGGGCGGTCGTTTCAGCACAGGCCAATAGAAGGCAGAGATACGGTCCATCCAAGGTTGCAGGAATGAGACATTCAGTGTCAACCTGGGGTAAGGGACGTGGGGTAGCCCGTGTTCAGAGGCTTGCACAGGGAAGGACCGGTGCAGAATCTCCAAATAATGTTGGTGGAAGAAGAGCACATCCACCAAGACCCGAGCACTCCTTCGAAAAGAAGATCAACATAAAAGAGAAGAGGTTGGCCATTGCCTCAGCAATGGCGGCCATTTCCGATCTCGAGAAGGTTAGAGCAAGGGGACACAAGTTCAAGGACGGATTGACCGTCCCTGTGATAGTTGAGGATAATATGGAAACCCTTGAAAAGACCAAGGATGTCCTTTCCATGCTTGACTACGTTGGATTGAGACCTGATATTGATAGGTCCATCGATGGAAAGCATGTAAGAGCTGGAAGGGGGAAGATGAGAGGCAGACGCTTCAGACAACCCCGCTCCATTCTCCTTGTTGCCACAGAAGGATCTCCGATCCTCGTTGGTGCAAGGAACCTTCCTGGTATCAATACGATCTATCCATCCGGAATAAATGCAGAGCATCTCGCCCCTGGCGGTGACCCCGGAAGGCTGGTAGTATTCTCCAAGAAAGCATTCGAGACCCTCAGAGGTGGTGAAGAGTGATCGAAAAGATGCCACACACTATACTCCTTCATCCGTATGTGACAGAAAAGACATTGAATCTCATGGAGAACCATAATGCTTTGATGTTCATCGTCAAGCAGGTTGCCACCAAACCCGAGATCAAGAAGGCCTTCGAAGAGCTCTTCGAAGTGAAGGTGGAGAAGATCAATGTCAAGCATACGAGGTTCGGAAAGCAAGCGATCATCAAACTGACCACGGACTATTCCGCAGAGGACGTGGGAATGAGGATAGGAATATTCTGAGGAGGTGAACGAAAATGGGAAAAAGAATTACAACAAGAAGAAGAGGAAGCGGTTCACCTGTCTACAGATCTCCAAGTCATAGACATCTTGCTCCGGCAATACTGCCCAAACTCAAATCCGGCAGGGCCAAGGTTGTCGACCTACTCCATGATCCCGGACATTCAGCCCCAATGGCAAAACTCCTATGGAATGATGGAAGGGTCAGGTTCATGCTTGCTGCAGAAGGACTGAAGGTCGGACAGGAGGTTCTTTGCGGTGATAATGCACCTATCAAAATAGGTAACATCCTCCCGCTGAGAGAGATCCCAGAGGGGACACCTATCTACCATATCGAGGGAATTCCAATGGACGGCGGGAAGTTCGTCCGTGCAGGTGGTTCCTCGGCGATCCTTGTCTCAAGGGGCAAGGAAGTGACAATACAACTCCCATCTGGGAGTTTCAAGAGCCTTTCCGGACAATGCCGCGCCATAGTTGGCATGGTCGGAGGCGGTGGAAGACCAGACCTACCATTGGCGAAAGCTGGTAAGAAATTCCATTCTATCAGAAGCAAGGCCACGAATTGGCCGGTAGTTTCCGGTGTTGCAATGAGTCCTGTGAACCATCCACACGGTGGTGGCGGGCATCAGCACGTTGGAAAGCCAAAT
>JAUVBH010000118.1 GCA_030591285.1 Thermoplasmatota archaeon | reverse complement strand
GGATTCGATGGGATCCTTACTGTTGAAGATTTTGAGGAAGCTCTCTGGGCGTCTCCTGTAGCTAAGAACAAGAATCTGGTATTGGTCGCTGGGGAGAGAACATTCGAAACCCAAGAAGATGCATGGACTGAACTTCAGATGCTTGGAGTTCCCTTCGACTATGTTATGGTTGTCAACCCCCTGGATACAACTGTTGAAATGCTTGGGAGGTCTGATGGATATGATCATTTCGATGACCAGTTCCATATACCTGCGATATCAGCCGTCGCCGGCGAAGTTGCTGCATACAGGGATGCATATGTTATGACCCAGTATGAGGCGAGTCAAGATGATATCGGCTACATGGATGTTGAACTCAACCAGAGAGCGATCGGATATTATCTCGGTTTGAAAGATATGGTAGAGGTCTTTGGTCTCCCTGAATATGTTACTCTCGTGGGATCTGCTTCGGCTGTCCCTCAATTCCAGTTTCCCGATGAAACGAATGCAGACCCCAACAATGTTGAGGGTGACCTTCTTGTAAGCTCAGATGTTGCTTACGGATTCCTGGGTGATGACCCATACTACATGGATTCTGCAGTTGGGAGATTGGTCAATCTGAACGTTCAGGGAATGAGCAACCAGATAGTCAGAACGTTCCTTTATGATCTCCATCAGGATGTTGTTGAGATCGAATACACGGCCGGGACAGAACAGGTTACCTGGAACCAGCACGGGACATCTTTCTCCGGTTACGAGATCACTTACAAAAGAGGACAGGTAACCCCCGCAAGGTTCTGGTGCAGAGATGCAGTAGATGAAGGGATGACATACGATTATATCGGTCCATCAAATTTCGGAAGGGACATCCTTATCGGTGATGGGATCGATCCAAAGGGTCAGGAAGATATGAACAACGCCATGATGGCTTCCGGATTTGTGGCCTACAGAGGTCATGGATCGGAATATGGGTCTCTGTACATGGTCCCATACGCAGCAGGAGATGAGGATGCAGTTCTAAGGGGAGAAGAGGTCCGTGAACTACTTCTTCCTCCACAGGTTGGTTTCTGGGTTGCATGTATGAATGCAAAGATCCATGGTGCTGGATGGTGGAAACCCGCGGAACCAATTGAGGTCGAAAGGACATTCGCTTTGAATTACCTTTATGGAGGAGCTGTGATCGCTGGTGGAGCTACTGAGGTCAGTTTCTCCAACATTGCTCAGGATGCAACTTCTGCTTCAGAAGAGTGGCTTCCGGGCATCATCAATCCATCATGGAGCGATGACAATTATGAATGGGACCTGAACGATGCGTGGTTCGCTTTCTTCTGGGATGGCCTCTTGGATAATGAAGAGGACCGAGGCACCGCTGGAGAGGCTCTAAGATGGGCTGAGAACCGCTACATCCACAATCCAATTCGTGGTCAACCCGTCAGTCCATTCCTTCAAGATAAAGAAGATCCAGATTGGCAAGGGGGACTTTTGGGTGCTCATTGGAAAGAGGTTGCAATGTTCGCGATATATGGCGATCCTGCATTCTCACCACATCCAAACAATCCTGGAGACAATTCCTACAGACCATGGACAAATGGTGTGGACGATACAGGAGAACCGTGATCAAGGTTCCATGATCTGGAAATGACCTCTACCTCTCAGGATAATAACTGAGATGCCTCTATTCATCAGGTTTGTCCTCAGTCTTTTATCCTGGGTCATGACCATCCAACCTTTCTTGACAGCCAGATTGAAGATGGGAGCGTCACCCTTACCTTTGATATCAACGATTGGATACTTCTTGGCAAGTTCAAGTGCAGCCTTGATCCTCCAATCTCCTTTTTTTAGCAGTACCTGAAGCTCCCTGATCACCGAAGAAGGCACTATGGCAGTGACTCCGGGAGCTGCTATCTCAAGTTGAAGGTCAAGGTTGAAATTTTGCTGAAAAGGTGACAACAATGCATTTGCATCAAGGATAACGAAATTTCCTACCAATTCATCAGGATTGGTCATCACCATCTCTTTCTCGTCAGGACCAGGCATCCAGATATCCCCTAGAGGATGATACCGTAACCGATCAATCTGAACTTGCTGCCGACCCTTCTTGAAATAGCTACTCTTTGGCCGATATCAGCACATACAGGCATCTTGAGGTTCATCTCCACCTTATTGTCCTGAGGAGAGGTTACGATACCCACTGTAGTTGCTGTTCCGATGTTGAGCATCAGAACCTCCTTGGTCCTGATCTTCTCGACCTTCACCTCTTTGTCAAGGCCAACAAGATACTCCATCAAATGGGTCTCCAATGAAAGTTTGTTTACAACCGGTGGTAGTGTCCCTGGCTTCCCAACGACGGAACCGATCAATGAGTCTGATTTAGTGAGGTTCGGATCAAGGTTTGTCCCAATTCCCACCAGACCACCCGGTTTCAGGATCTTCCTCTTCTTTCCCCCAGCCATTAGAGATGTAACGTTAGTGGTTAATGGGTGGAATTCAACACGGGAGGATCCCTTCTCCTCCACCTTTATCCCTGGACGGATCTCGATCTCATCGTGATCCTTTACATCTCCTTGAAGAAGACTTCCTCCAAGAACTCCCCCTGAAAGGTCCATGTAATTGGTTCCAGGTTTGTTGACATCGAAGGACCGAGCAATATACATCCTCAAAGCCATCTTCTTGTCATGAGGTTTGTTCTTGATCCTCTTCTCGATCACTTCGATGAGCAAGTCGAGATTGGAACCGAAATGAGCGGAAACGGGGATTATTGGTGCATTCTCGGCAACCGTCCCCTTGACGAACTTTTTGATCTCCTTGTAATTCTGGACCGCTTTCTCCTTATTCACAAGATCGATCTTGGTCTGAACGATAATAACGTTCTCCACGCCAATGAAATCAAGAGCCATCAAGTGCTCCCTTGTCTGCGGTTGAGGACAAGCCTCATTGGCAGCGATAAGAAGAAGGGAACCATCCATTATGGCGGCACCTGATAGCATGGTTGCCATCAAGGTCTCGTGGCCAGGTGCATCAACGAATGATACGGCCCTGATGAAATCACATTTGCCTCCGCAATTGGGACATTTTGGCTTCGTAGAATAGCACTTTGGAACTTCACAAGTGGAACATTTATAGAATTCCGCATCAGCATAACCGAGTTTGATGGTGATACCGCGCTTGATCTCTTCCGAATGAGTATCGGCCCAAACACCGGAAAGTGCCTCGGTCAATGTGGTCTTGCCATGGTCGACATGACCTACAAGGCCGATGTTCACTTCGGGTTGGGTTTTGACTTTCATTCGCTTTCCTCTTGTTTGAGTTGATCCTCGATCTGTCTAGGTCCGTAGGATGTAACGGTCAGATTGATCTGGACGATGTCAGCGGAGATCGTATTTCCCCTAACATACTTTCTTCTTCTCTGGCCATCGTTGACTGGATGGAATCCAGTTCCACCGGAGAGGACTATCTTCTTCCTCTGCTGTCCGGGGAGGTCGCCCCTCATTGGATAACCATCCTTATCGGAACCACCAGTGATCTTCAACTTGTATCCAGGAAGAGAGACGAAGAGACCGTCGAACTCGTCACCGATCTTCATTCCCATAAGCCTATTGGCATGCTGTCCAGAAACCGTTGTCTGGTATGACTTTCCATCCTTGACGTCAGCAATTATTGCCTTGAACTCGACCATTCCTTCACCTCAAAATCAATCAATATTCCATCACTCGCTCTTGGCACCGATCTCCAGAATGTTCTGAGCGATCTGCTTCCTGACCTCTTCGTCAAGCGGTATGGTGACGGAGTTCTTGTATCTCTTCTCATCATTATTGGTAAAGTATCCCCTTGAGATCGAGACGAACTCTGTTTGACCACCATTCCCTAGAACGGCTCTCTTTCTTGCTATCTCTATGAAGTTGTTTTTCCCGAAGGGAATGTTCTTGAATTCTATGGTTTCAAAATCTACCATATTTAATACCCCCAGGTGAGCTGAGGGGAGTATTAAGTTACCCTATATAACGTTTTGTCTCGTAGAGATTATGTACTTTGATATAATTTGTATGGCCATGAGATAATACCTGAATACGTTTATAAATCAAGAAACGTTCCCCAGATATTAAGGACAAACATTAGGCGGAACGTTGGCGAGGTCGGAATAATGGTTGTTCCTTAAGAGATAGATGCCTTGAGGTGGTATCAATGTATTGGAGTGATCGCACCAAAGGACCGGCAGTATTGTTTGTAGTCATCCTTCTATTCGCAGCTCTATTCCCATTCGTGGGATTGATCGGTGGATTGACCTTTGGACAGGATGTCCATATTACCTATACAGGTGAGAATAGGGACCAGAAGGAGCATGATGTGGCAGCATGGGGATTCGGCGACACTGCCGAGGTCTATGTAGTCTATGAGGATTATTCAACAGGCATAAACGATGGACATATCCTTTTCCAGAGATCCATCAACGGTGGACAAACCTGGCAGGCCCCATATGATTTCATGCCAATAGATCCCATAAGTGGTGACAGGCACAAGTCCCCCATCATAGACGTTTATGATGAAGGTGACATGGGAAATAAGACCATTGCTGTAGCCTATCTGGATTCAACTTACAGGGAGATCCCAGCTCTGACCGAATGGGTAATAGTTGTGAGAACTTCGATCGATGGTGGAGTTACCTGGTCAGTTGATAGGGTCGTGACGCCAACAACTTCTCCCAACTATCCAAGCAGCAAGATCAAGGATATTGACATGTGTTTTGATCCCTATGGAAATATCTTTGTCATTTGGACCAACGTCGATCCGAGCAATGATCAGATCGATATGGCATATTCAACAAACCTTGGTACAACTTGGAGCACAGTCCAAACAGTAAAATTGCAGAGTGGAGCTCCTGATCCCAACTGGGGACAGAAAAAAGCGTCCGTTGCTGCCACTGGACAATATGTCCTCGTTGCATGGGAGGTCAATTACGACTACAAACCGGATACCTTCATGTCAAGGGGAGCCACGTCGAATCTTGCTGGTCTTCCAACGATCAATTTCGACACACCATGGAGGATCCCAAAACCTGTTATTTATCCTATGTATCAGACATATCTTCCCACAATGGAAGCAGATGCAACATCGGTGCATCTAACCTGGTGGGATTTCTCCACTGACAGCAGTGGATCCGATAACGGTGATGTTAACAGGGACAGACCCTCGCTCAAATATACCAAGTCAACCAACAATGGAGCAACCTGGACCGTTGCAGGTCAGGATAATGTCATTGTCAACCAATCCCAAACAGCAGATAAATGGCACGGCAGGCCAGATATTGGACTGGGATTCGATGGAACCATCAGTATATCATGGATGGACTATACACTTGGGAAACCTAACATCTTCGCAACTACGTCCCCCGATTCTGGAGAGACTTGGTCCAAACCTGCAAGGGCAAATGATCATGACCCGGATTCTTACAGGGACGAACCAAAGGTTGCAGTCGATAGCGGTGGGGATGCACACACAGTCTGGTGGGAAAGAGAAGACCAGACAGCAGATATGGATATTTTCCATGCGAGAACCATTGTGAACCAAGCCCCCGAAAGTATCGATGACCTGGGCCTGATCGTTGCTGATGAAAAATATGCAATGGTTTCATGGTCACCTATCCTTGAACCAGATTTCAAGAATTATAAGACATGCATTTCCCAAACGCAGGGTTTCGCAATCGATAATATTGAATGGCCCGATGGACCTCTCTACAATACATCGAAAAACCAGATGATGAATATTGAACTCTTCAACACACACATGATACCCAATACTCTCTATTATGTGAAGGTCGTAGTTGAGGACCAAGAGGGCCTGGTATCCATAT
>JAUVBH010000008.1 GCA_030591285.1 Thermoplasmatota archaeon | reverse complement strand
CCCGGGATCGTGAAATTGACACCTTGCAAAGATTCACCTGATGATCCGTTAAAAATGGTCATGGAGATGTTTCCAAAAACTCCGGGAATGAACTTCAAAGTTCCATTTGGGATGCGGTAAGGAGTTGGAGTTGATTTGGTGAAATTATGCGGCATTGGTAGATTGAACGATCCACCATTTGTTTCATTCCAACCATATCTATCAAAGAGATGTACATCCCACCCTGCGCGATAGTCAACTCTATCCATATCCACATAAGCTTCAAATTCAAGTGTTGTTTGGTTCCAGATGGCATTCCATGGCCCCATCACCGTGGGAGGTGTGGTGTTGACATCAGTACCTGTTATCTCAAGTACCCGCGATAAGTCCAGATCCCCCACATTTGCAGGAGTAAGATTACCGATATAACCAATAAAATATCTCCAATCTCCTGGAAACCAAGGTTGCTCATCTGTCTCAGCACCACTTAGATCTGCCTCAACCAATCCAAAGCACAGAGAAAAAAGGAATATCGATATCATGCAGAGTGAAGGAGTCCAATTCTTCATGCTCTCTCCTCCACTTCGATCATATCCTGCTCCCTTCTCCTATCTGGGATATTAGGCGAAGAGCTTGTTTAAATTTATTCCTGTACGAAGCTTAGAATGTATCATTTCTTGTAACACACATAGAAATCCGCTTCGATCATCACATCGTTCTTGAAGTAATGATGAGAGAAGTAGAGGTTTCCTTCACTATCAAGAGTGGGTTCAGCTGCGAAGGTCTCAACGATGATCTCAGGTTCCTGCCAGGTATCATTTACCTTCTTGGACCTCCATATCGACGGAGCCCCCATATGGTTCCTGGTGAACCACATCTCCTTTCCATCGGGGGTGAGGTAAGGCCACCCATCGTTCTGATCTGAATTCACCTCTTCTAGGTTCACAGGTTCGGTCCAATCTGATCCATCCCATGAGATCATCCAGAGGTCATACTCTCCCTTCCCACCATCTCTTCCCGAATGGAAGTAGATATCATCACCAACAACATGTAATTCTCCAACTTCCAGCTCCTTCAACCGGTCCCCACCATATTTCCAGTTCTTCCACTGGCCATCCACACTTTCAGCTGTGAAGAGGTGAAGACCGGTGTATCCCTCTCTTGCGGAAGCGAAGTACATCTTATCACCATAGATCGTATGGGCACCGTCAAGAGCAAGCTTTCCAGCATCCTGTAACCACACCCTCTCAGGTTTGGTCCATGTTCCATTATTTTTATGGGAAACATAGATCCCGGTGACATCATCAATAACCTGTTTCTCGGGAGGAATGGAGACGTCTGGGGTGAAGAAGAAATAGAACTGGTCTCCACCGGGTAGGATATAAGGAGAATCCTCTCCCCCTGCAGTATTGATGGGTCCTGGCATTGGAACGGGATCCTCGAACTCATCTGAGTGGAGTATTGGTGGATGCACATCGGTTTCAGGAGTTACCTTCACTGCATCTTGGGGGATCTTATCCTCCCTTGAGATATCAGGATATTCTGCTGGATCCTCATCTATACATCCTGCCAGTAAAATGAATGGTATAATGATTGCAATTACGAGAGGTTTCAATTTTTCCACCATGATAGAGCCCCCACGACCCGAACAAGAATAGAATGGATGAATTGAAATAATTTTCTAAAAAAAAGAGGGGCCCAAAATTCCGGGCCCCATTCAAAATTCATTAAGCATCTAGGCCGCTTCTGCCTTTTCCTCGATCTTGCTGAAGATCACGTCCTTGATCTTCTTGGACCGCTCGCTCCCTTCTCCGAGTTCGGTGATGTCAACACCTAGCTTCTCGGACATCAACAGCAGCATGAGATTATCGAAGGCTGAGAAAGATCCACCCTCCCCTCCTCCAGATACCACCATCTTCGGGACGATGTCCATCTTACCCTCTTCGATAGCCTGGGCAAATCTGTCCACTGATTGCTGGAGAACCTGATATCTCGGGCCTCCATATGCTCTGACCTTCTCCTCG
This sequence comes from Thermoplasmatota archaeon, assembly GCA_030591285.1. Taxonomy (GTDB): domain Archaea; phylum Thermoplasmatota; class Penumbrarchaeia; order Penumbrarchaeales; family Penumbrarchaeaceae; genus JAFGLL01. The sequence continues at coordinate 15,039 of JAUVBH010000008.1, read as the reverse complement.
ATGGCGATAGCCTCCGCGATACCGATCCTGGCTGCCTTCTCTGCGTTTGCATCAGCAAGCGCCCTGATCTTCTCTGCCTCCTGGAGAGATCTCTCGTAGTCAGCTTTACCCTTGTTCTTCTGGATATCAACGAACACCTCTGATTCGGTGAGTGCTTTCTGCTGTAGGGCAAGGGCCTTTGCCTCGTTAAGTTCCTTCTCCTTCATGGCTGCTTGTTGCTGCCTCTCGTAGGTTTCGAGCTGCTCCTTTGCTATCTGCCTGTCTCGTAGTTGTACCAGGATCTGTTCGATCCTGCCGTCATTCTCAGAGGAGGATGGTGTTCCTATCAGAACTTCCTCAAGCTCAAGGTCATAGTGAAGGAACTTGACCCTCATGTCGTTGGATGACTTGTCCTGGATCTCATTCCTCTCCTGGATCAGCTCGATCAGGGTCTTTGTCTGTCCGATGTTCTTGAAGTAGGCTGCAACCATCGGATCGAGCGTCTGGTCCACAAGCTTCTTCACATCTCCGAACCTCTGGATAACCAGTGGGGCCTTCCTGTAATCGATGTGTATCACCACAGATAGTGGAAGTTCCGGTTCGAATGCATCCTTGGTGATCAGGTCCACTGCGGACAGGTTCTCGTCGAGTTTGTGGTTCCCGATCTCGTTCCTGATCCACTTGAGGACGATGTTGGTGGTTGGAACCAATATCACTTTCCCTGCATAGGTGTTGAAAGGATACTTGCCAGGCATAAGAGCATCCTTCCAGACACCCTTGTATCCCACATCGACAAGTTCTCCATGCTTGTAATCTACCCCGGAAGCGTCCTCTCCCTTGGTTCCGAAGTAGGACACCACTACACCGACAAATCCGACAGGCACAACGGTCTTTGGAAGTATCTGTACCGTGGCGAATAGCCTGTTGATGAAATAGGTACCATCCACAAGCACCTGGTACTGTTTACCTCTCTTACCTCCAGCTGTCAGGAACCTTTCGGGATCCTGAAAGTTGCTGTGGTTGACCTTTGAGTCAGGGACATTGTCCCCGACCTGTGGTGCAATGATCTCACCCGGCTTCAAAGGCGGTCCATCATGGGTTGTCACGATACCGATGGTATCGGTCTTCCCCTTGATGACGATCGGTCTGAAACCATCGCGAACAGAGATCTGCTTTGCCATCTTCCTGAACATTGCAAGGTCTTCTTTGTCTATCGGCAGATGATAGATATCATCCTCCAGAATAACGACGAATTGCACCAGGTTGATGGCGTATGTACCTTCTCTTACGATCCCTCTCTGGGGCCCTCTCTGTCCACCATTTTCAAGGAATCCCCTGGCATCCTGGAAATCGGTACTTTCCAGTATAACATTTCCCAGGGTCTGCTTGGGTTTTAGAGGTCTGCCATCACGGGCAAACACATAACCGATCTGCCCCCGAGGTACGGTCACAAGGGAGACCTTGTGGACCTTGTACTTAACGGGCGAGCGGAAATGTATTCCACCTCGTAGAACCTTGGGTTGATACCCAGCCTCACCGTTTAACGCGATGATGCGGTTCTCAAGCGATCCCTTTCCTGACCATTTCATTTCTACAACCGCGCACTTGTTGTTGGGTATCAGCCTGAAGCCGAATATCCAAAGCAAGAGCATGGTCAGCAGTCCTAATCCTACCAGTCCGAATATTATTGCGGATACTATTGTTGCGATCATCTATCTCTTCACCTTCCTGGACCCTTATTGGTCCTTAATCCGTAGGAAGGCAGACGAGATTATAATGCGATTTTTAAATTAAAATAAACACATATGGATATAAATTCAGATAAATGTCCAATTTAAATGGATTTTATAACTGTAGGTCATACAAACGGTTGTCCAGTTTGGGTTGGTATTCCTCTTCCATTTTCTTGACATTGAAGAATGCTCCAAAGCCGACAATGAGGTAAATTATGTATTCTGGGACATGAAGCAATCCTGCAAGCCATCCGTTCATTGTCGCGTCCTGTTGAAAGGATGTAAAGTCTTCGGTATCGTAATCATCTCTGTCCGGGTCGATCTCATCGATCAAATCTCCTGTAAGGTTATAAGTCGTGAAAGCAGCTCCGATCGATGACAGTACTGCTATACCAAGGAATACGCCAAGCATGGTTCTTCCCCATTTTTTGGCAGGTTTGAAGAGGATCATGGCATATGCGAAACTCATCATGATGTTTGGAACAATGGCTATGAAAGCCATGGATCTGGTAATTTCAAAGATGTCTCTGATCTCCTGTCCTGTGAAATCTTGGCTGGTCGTTCCTGCGATCGAATCCAATGTTCCTATTATTGCTACACCTGCAATAGCCATCATAATTAGGAAAGCAATACCAATGATGACCATTGAAGATATCAAGAGTGTTTTATGTGGTCGTTCGATCGCCTTCGAACCTAGCAGCAGCATGATGTAGGCAGATAATCCAAGTCCAAAAACTCCTAATCCCAGCAAGCCAGCAATACAAGTTATGGGGGCGGCTAGTAGGGCAACGATCTGACATCCTACTGCCCCTAACAGAAGACCAAGACCTATCTTGGTTTGTTTGAGCTTTTTCTTCTTCAAACCATCTGGAGAATTCTCTGAAAAGGAATTTTGCTGATTTCCATATTGTGGACTGTAGCTACCATATGGTTGCTGGTTCGGATTATACATTTTCTCTCCCCGCTCGACCCTTTCGGACCATTGTAATTATTACAACATTATTATTAACTGTTATTGAGAAAGGGTGAAAAGAGTTAACTGAATTTTGAAGTATAAATTTTATTTATCCCTTTAAGTCTCTTTAAAGAATTTTTATTATATTTGTTATCATATCAGTAATGGGGGCTCGAAATGAAGAAGAGAAGGGGTAAGCAGCCGGTCAAACCAAACTATGAAGAAGCAATGAAGGAGAGACTGGTCTATCTGAAAGGTCTGCAGGGATCGACGATGAATATCCCGATAATCTATCGGAGGACCTACGATTGGAACATGGATTCTGTGATCTTCAAACCTGTCAACAAGAGATCATTTGTTGTCTCCAGACCAGATCTGGATGTGGAAGAGATCAACCAGATGAACTACGTTGTTACTACCCTAGATGTCAAGGAGCTTCCCTTCTACGCTGCGAATAGAAATACATGTGAGAAACCCGACAGTCCAATGCTCGAAGAGCTCCGGGAGACATTGGTCTCTTTTTCACTACTTGACCGGTATGTCCATATTGATGTGAAGAAGACAGGAGACAGTGGACTTGATGGCTGTCTGATGAACGATCTTGAATACCTTTCCTCAGAACTGGGATATTCATATTCCATTACCAGAGATGCATTCAGGTGCACCTTTGTATTTCCAAAGTTCACAAGCTCTCAGATCGTAACCAGGGCAATCAATACGATCTACGGCAGTATTGAAGCATTCAGATCCCTGTCTGTTGATATCCTGGACTTAGATCCGAATACTCTCACCAATAGGGTCCAGGAGATAGGATTCATCATCAAAAGGGCAGAGGTCAATCTGGACCTGATCTATACGGATGCACTGAATGTCCATTGGGACCTTCCTCAGGTAGAACCTGCTGGATACTTTCTGCTGACACAATCCATGGAGAGGGCCCACGATGAGATGGAGTATATTATCAACGCTACCAAGGAGGCACTGGAACTTCTTGAAAAATGCCCAAAAGATGCCTCCAAGATCCTGTTCGAGGAACTGGTTTCTGTTTGGAGGGGGTCTGTAGGGAGAGCGATCCAGGGACTTGAACTGGGGCTGGAAGGAGTGAACATGGATAAGAAAGCAGCACTCCAGAGGTCGCTTGAGATGGTTCGGAGCTACAGAGAAGAAAAGAAGAACCGCTCTTCATCACAGGATGCTGTTATCAAGCAGTTAACACAAAAGATCGAAAGACTGGCCTCCACCAGTGCAAAGAAAGGTGGACTAAAATTCCTTGCAAATCTGGAGTGCCTCGCTGCTATCGAAATACTGTTCGGGATCAACCAATCCGCTGCAAGGTTGAGTGGGATCACCAATGTAATAGCAACCAAGACACTTTACTTGAAAAGGACCAATTGATATCATTTTTTCCTATCAATTACTTTTCTTGTATCATCTGATATGGCATCTGAACTTCTTCGAGTTGATGGATCCCTAGTTGGATCTGAGTGAGATCTTGCCTCTTCAAAGTTATTGTTTGCATCACCATCCGCATTCTCCTCACCATCATTGACACCATTCATGTCGGTATCGATCATGTTGGGGTTGAGCTTTCCCCTTGTTACATTGATATCATGCAGGACGAGTCTTGTTTCCGGAAATAATAGGGCGTGATCGAAAGGGTCCCAATCATTTCCCCTGTCACGATAAGGACATGTTTCCGGTTCATTCCACAATGTTCCATTGTAAAAAAGTTCCCAGCCGGTGGGAAGAGAATCATTGTCGGAGTCATCATGGAAGATCTCATATCCATCAGGCAATCCGTCTGAATCCGAATCGTATCCTCCAAGGTGAAAGATATCCATCAATCTTGGAGCAGGTGATGTTGTGATCTCATTGATCCCATCATGATCAATATCTTCCCCGAATTGATATTCATAAAGGTTGACCCATGGGAAATAGTAATCATTTCTCAAATATCTTCCAGGATCATATTGGGATCTGGACCAGGTGTAGAAAACAACTCCATCATGGTCCGGGTCCAGATACCAGTCGTTTGGATCCAAAGGATCCAATGTCCATCGATATCTCCTCATGGTATTATCATAGATGGGCTGGTATCTGTTCCTTTCTTCGAGCTCCCAACCATCGGGCATTCCATCTCCATCGGTATCAGCTTTCAATGGATGAGTCCTAAGCTTGTATTCCTCCATATTGGTGAGGCCATCCTTGTCCGGATCATCATGGAGGTCAGAAGATATCAACGGGTTGATGAGCCATATTTTCGTTCCCTCTGGAAGGTTTGAGAGATAATCCGGTCCAACTCTCCAGTTATCAGTATATGTGGAGCTCAATGGCCAAAGATCGAATGTTGTCATATTCTCTTTGGTTAAGGTTATCCAGCCGAATCGATATTCCCATCCATCAGAGAGACCATCACCATCAGTATCGACCTTTAGAGGGTTGGTCTTGTCTATCATATATTTGGAGAGATCCACATCCCAATCAATGAAATGTGAAGAATGCATATATTCAGGATCATCAGAACGGTCCCAATTTATCATCGGGAAGAAGTCTGTGTTCCATTCTTCCCAGTCAGTCATACTATCATCATCTGAATCTGGGTCCGTGGGGTCAGTAATAAATTCTTTGAAATTGGGAAACCATTCCAACTCTTCCTGATCTGAGAGTCCATCCTGATCGGTATCCTGTCTTGTCGGATCGGTTCTAATGATCCCTAGTTCAGACCTATCCCAGAATAGTGCGGTGTCTATACCGAACAATTCATCGACATCCATCAGTCCATCAAAGTCACTGTCAGGATTTGATGCGTTGGTTGGGTTGAATACAAGATATTCTCCCTCCCATTCATCGATATATCCATCGCCATCATCATCGAACCCATTCCTGGGAAGGATCTCTTTTGTCCTGCCTCGGACCTCTTCCCAATCGTTCAAGCTTCTTGATGTATTCCCGATCTGCCCGTTCTGGAATATTCCTCCAAAATCGTTATCAGTATCAATCTGGGTATGATTCGTGTGGTAGATGGAAGCGATCGATGAGTTGGTGTAGTATCTGTTTCCTATGAACTCTCCATGGAATCCAGTCTTCATCTCCTCTCCATCCAATAGACCATCATCATCGGTATCCAGATCGTTCGGGTCAGATGATACCGGATGAAATAACGTGCCGAGATATTCTTCAAGGTTTGTTACCCCGTCTGTTTTCCTACAGTAGGTGATGTCCCCATCTTCTGAATATTCATAGAACCAATCGTTATCCTCTTCAGAGTCAGGTATCATCGGGGTAACAGTGAATTCTGTTCTTTGGGAGTCTGCGATCTTATCTTCAAGGTCCTCTCTGGTACTCAGAGCAGGTGTTTGAGAGATTATCTTGGCATTGTAGGCTTCCCAACCATCCGGCATCCCATCTCCATCGGTGTCTGGATTCTTTGGATCGGTCCGGAACCATACATCTTCTTGACTGGGGAAAGCGAATTCAAGATAGTTGGGGAGTCCGTCATTGTCCAGGTCTCTAAACCTGTCCGTACTGTTCAGTGGATTCAACCCTGAATTCAACTCCCACCCATCCATCATCCCGTCTCCATCAGTGTCAGGATCCATTGGATCCAGGCGGAATATGTTCCATAGGGGGGAGTAGTCCCATTGGTGAGACCAGAAATCCTCATCAAGATACTGCATCAATGCCTCGGTCTTGTCATCAAGAGTAATATATTCATTTTTCAATACATTATAAAACGAATCATGATCGGAATCCCAGAGCATTGGATTTGTTCCATATTCAAATTCTTCAAGATTGGTCAATCCATCGGGTCTATAGATCATCACATCATCCGTTTTTCCTCCAATGAATCTTCTATCCATATGAAGATCGAAGTCATATTCTGCATCCAATCCACACAGAGGATCGATCGATACTTTACATATATTCTCATATACAATTCCAGGGAAGAGCTGCTTTGGTTGGTAAGTGATCTCATATTTTTCCTTGATCTCCCTTCCATAATGGATTTCCCATCCATCATCCATGCCATCACCATCTGTATCCGAGTTAGATGGATCTGTTGTAACACGTTGATACAGATCAAGGTTCATGGGGTCATATCTTCTATAATCATCAAAATTATCATTATCGATGTTCTCAGGATCTCCCACGATACCATCACGTGGGTCATCATAGAGGTGATACCCCCCCTTCATTCCGATCTTTCTCCAATCATCATCTGGTTTCAATCCACCAAATATTGGCTCGGTAGATTCGAACATTCCCGTATCGCTATCGTAGAGGGCCCCACCACAGTATTCTCTTAAATTGAAGAGTCTCTCATTTCCCTCGATAACACCGTTCCGGTCTGAATCGAAACCATCTCCATCAGGATTTTCATTCCAATCATTATTATTTGGATCAATGATCCATCTTTGTCGAATGGGTTCTAAGAAGGTATGGTGAATTTCCCATCCATCCTCCATCCCGTCATGATCAGAATCCGGGTCCCTCCAATCGGTTCCCCATATGTATTCCTCTTCAACATCCGATACTTTGTCTGGCCATGATAAATACTCATCTCCGATCAGGACAACATCAGAATCGCTTTTCTGCATATCATGGGAAAAATTCACATCGTCAAATGGTGACATACCACTGATGTGGAAGGTTTCTTGTGATAGTAAATGCAGAGCAACGAAACCCCAGATAGTGGCATTGATCAGAATATAAACTATGACCACTGCTTTTGCAAACTCAGCTTTCCTGTTGGGAAATTCCCAATTACTCTCTCCTCTGTTCCGTAACAGGTCCACGCCTCCCGAGACGGTTGTTAGCGATTCCTTCCACTTCAAACTCAGATCGAGGATATTTAACGGATTTCCACTCATGAGAGAATTACCAATATTCATCGATTGAATATTTATTCTTAAAAATGTATTTTAATTCTAAAATCCTCTTATAATCAGAAATCTATCTCTTTATTGCTGCGTCACAACGCAAAGGGGAGGAACAACATGACCCAAAGAAAAATACTCGAACCACACAACAATGCCTTCGTTTAACGGTCCACACACTCTCAGCCCAGCACCACCTGGTTGGTGTGGATCCCCAGCTTCAAACGATAGGAACATGCAGGATCGGGCCCCAAGGGGCCCGGCGGGGAAAGAGAGGAGAGAGAAGAGGCGGAATGACCGCTTCGAAAAAGGGCGGGGGGAATGAGCCCACCCTCGCCCACACCTTCTCCTTATAATCCAAATCCTTTTTAATAAAATCAACACAATGAGCCCACGGAGTGTTGTCCCAATGTCGAGCAAGGTATATTTTGTGGGTTTGAAAGCAAGGTCAGAAAAGGATAACCGTACCAATAAAATAGGACGACTTTTCGAAGCTGCAGGACTTGGTGATGTGATCTCGGAAAAGGACCTGACCGCGATCAAGATCCATTTTGGAGAGATGGGAGGGGACGCTTTCATCAATCCGATATTCGTGAGAGAGGTAGTGGACCACATACGGAACAAAGGAGGAAAGCCCTTTGTTACTGATACCAACACTCTTTACAGAGGTTCAAGACATAATTCAGTGGACCATCTTGAAACCGCGATAGCCCACGGTTTCGACTATTCCGTGATCCGGGCCCCTGTGATAATCGCCGACGGTTTAAAGGGGAGAAATATTCGATGGGTGGATATCAATGCCAAACATTTCGAGAAGGTAAGGATCGCAGCTGATATCCATAACGCTGATTCAATGATCGTTCTGTCACATTTCAAGGGACATGAAATGGCAGGTTTCGGAGGGGCGATCAAGAACCTTGCAATGGGCGGCGCATCAGCCTATGGAAAGATGGACCAGCACAGTGTCCGACCGAAGGTGAATTCCAGAAAATGTGTAGGATGCGGAACATGTATGGAGATATGTCCCGTGGATGCCCATGTCCTTGAAGGTGGAAAGGTCTCCATCCAGGAGGAAATATGCATAGGATGTGGAGAATGTATCACTGTCTGTCCACAGGAAGCTATCCAGCTTGGATGGGAAACAGAGATACCAATTTTCCTTGAAAGGATGACAGAGTATGCTTATGGAACCGCCAGCACGAAGAAAAACAAGATAGGTTACATGAACTTCGTTACCAGGGTCTCTCCAGACTGTGACTGCTTCTCATGGAGCGATAATCCAATAGTTCCCGATGTAGGATTCCTTGCATCAAAGGATCCGGTTGCCCTTGACAAAGCTTGCTACGATCTGGTGAACAAGCAGATGGGATTCAAGGATACGAAGCTGAAGGGTGGTTGGGAACCTGGTGAGGATAAATTCCTGGGAATGAGACCAAAGGTCAATGCCAAGATACAATTTGAATACGGAGAGAAGCTTGGATTGGGTACCACGGACTACGAACTGATCGAGATCTGATGATGATTCATTCTCCAACAAGGAGATCGCACATCAACTTGAGTTCTTCAGCATTCTTCTCGATCATCACCTTGACTTCCAGCTTCAGGTTCCTGATATTGTGTTCTGTTGCATCATCGAGGTCATCCATTCCAGAATCAAGTCTGGTCTGGAATCTGAAATATCTTTTTCTGTCTCCTGAATGCTGCAGCAGTTTTTGCATCTGATAATCAACTGTGTCACTCTGTCCATCGAACATAACGTTCAGTATGGGATGAGCCCATTGAGCAAGCCCCCAGTCCTTTGCATCGTTGTAGACGATCCTTTTAGTCAATTCCCCGGTTCCCAGCGATACTACAAGGAAATCGGTATCATCTGGGAAAAGTTCCCGTGCTTCAACATAGGTACACAATGCTGGATTATTAGCGTAGACCCCTCCATCGATCAGGGCATAATAGTCGATCCCGTCCTCCGTGCGGATCTTTTCAGGTTCGAAATATGTTGGGGCGGCAGATGTTGCCCTGGCAACAACCTTCATGGGAAAATCATAGCTTGAGCTGACCTTTGCTCTTTCACTTCGGAAGAACCAAGCACTTCTACTCTCGATCTCGTAGGCTGGTATTATCAGAGGTTTCAATGCTTCCTTCAACCGGCCCTCTCCAAAGTACTCATCAAGCACCTTTTCCAGCCCCCTCTGTGAATATTTCTCATCCAGAAGGGACCAGGCAGAACCTATTGTTCTCAATATCGAACGATGGAATATCTTCTTCCCATGTTGTTCATAAAGGTCCATCAGGTCATTTGCAGTGTACTGGGGCGCGCCATCTTCTCCTGGTTTTGTAAGCCCCATAGCAAGAAGCCCCCCGGTGGAGGTTCCGCCTATTATATCGAAGAGGTCTGATATCCTCTCACCTGTTATCTCCTCGATGTCAGTAAGAACCATTGCAGGTACGATCCCTCTGATCCCTCCTCCGTCGATGGATAACACTTTAACTAGCTTTGACATATTGAATCCCCATTATACATGGGATTGAACACTATATAAATTGAATAGAATGGAAAAAGTAAACTGAGAAGGTAGGATCATCTCATCCTGGAATATCTATCCAGAAGACGGAGAAGCATATCAGCAGTTTCCTTGGAAAAATCTTCCCTCCCCTCCACCTCGATGACGTACTCTTTTGCCTCTTTAATGGATCTCTGTCTTGCCTTTGCGGTCATATTTGCCTTGAATGTATTGATCTTCTCTGGCTCCATGTTGGAGCGCCCCATGATCTCATTAAGATCCCATTTGAAATAATCTAGTCGGCCCAGGTTGAGCATAGGTTTCCTTTTCGTCTTTACACGCTCAAAGGTTTTCTGTCCTCCACTCCTGAACTTTCCACGATTATTCCTTGGCAAATTTATGACTCCGGCGGTTCCATACTGACCCCTTTACTTAAATTTTTGGGAATATTTTACCTGTGTATCAAGGCAAATTTTATAAAAGTCATCAAAAGAATATCCTCCCATGGAAGTTTCCAAGGTCGATGATGAAGATAAGATCAGATGGGTTCTTACTGGTGAGATGGACGAGGATTCTGTTCTTGGTTTCGAATCGATGATCCTCAATTCCCAGGACCTAGGTTCGGAGATCACTATCGACATGTCAGAGCTCACAGGTTTACCGAACATTGGTGCAAGAAGCTTCAAGCACATCGCAAACAAACTCAATGATTCCGGGAGCAGTGTCAATTTCATTGGTGCCAGTGAACTTGTCTCCAGAAAGCTCCATTTGTCCGGTCTTGATGAAATTCAGTAAAGCTCTGAATTGATCTTCTCCGAAAGCTCCAGATATCTTTCTGTCAGTTTACGTCCATCCATCATTTTACCATTATGGAAGACAAGATCCCCACCGATCATTGTTGTTCTGACCATATCTCCTGTTGCAGAGTATACGACCGCTGAAGGGAGGTTCTCCGATCTTACCGGCCCCAATCCCGGACCGATCTCCAATAGGGTGATATCTGCATTCATTCCGTTTGCTATCTTTCCTCCTTTCAATCCGAGGATGTTGTTACCTGAATTGATGGCGCAGTTCAGTACATCTTCTGCGCCTGCTGCCATTGGGTCCCAGTATTGCCCTTTCTGGACCAATGCCATGGATTTCATCTCCCTGAACATATCCAATGAGTTGTTCGAGGCGGCACCATCGGTACCAAGTCCTATCCTGACTCCCATCTCTTTGAGGTCCTTGAAGGGAAAGAAACCACCCGTGGCCAGCTTCTGATTTGAATTGGGGCAGTGAACAAGGGAAGCTCCTTTTTCCTTGACAATGTTGAATTCCCAGGAGGAAGCCCACCCCATGTGGACCAATACGCTCTTTTCCCAGACACATCCGTGGTGATCAAGCTCTTCGACACCGAGCCTTCCCTTCTCCCTTCGGTTGTCGAACACTTCCTTCCTGGTCTCGGAGCAGTGAACATGGAGAAGAACATCCTCTTCTTTTGACATCTCACCGCATTTAACCATTGTCTCTTCATCATTGGTATAGATGGAATGGAGGTTAACGATGGGAATTATTCTGTCATCGCCTTTGAAATCCTTGATGAACTCCCTTGCATTCACCAGTCTTTCCTCGGCACCTCCCCAGACCGATATCAACGGTACTCCATTGGCGACCCTGATACCTGTCTTTCTTGACGCCTGAACAGCTTGCTTTGCTCCATACTGATCAAGACAGGACGTTGTGCCGGTTCTGATCATTTCCAGAAATCCCATCTCAGCTCCCATCAGCTCCTGGTTGTAGGTCAATTTCCCCTCAACATCCCACATTGACCTAAGCCACTCCTGGAGCGGGGCATCATCGTTCAATCCACGGAGCATGACCATTGCTGCATGGGTGTGCGAGTTCACCAGGCCAGGCATCAATATGGAACCGGATGAGTCGATCACCTCATCCCCGATCTGGGTGATCCCTTTTCCAATACTCTCAATAACTCCGTTCTCCACCCTGACATCGGTGTTCTCCAGTATCTTTCCGGAATCCATTGTAAGGATGTATCTCGGATTTTTGAAAACGGTGGGTTCCTTCATTCAAGACTCACCTCCTGTAATCTGTATCTCGCACGATAGGGCCCCTCTTCTTCGATCTCTCCTGAGACCTTCAGTTTTTTTTCATACATTGGGGCCTGTAGTACCAATGTCTCTGCTTCTCCACCCTCGAAAGCCGGGTGAGATCCCCATTTGTCCGATATGGAGAAGAACCGATCCAGACCCGATCTATCAACAATATTCCCGAGGTCCGAAGGTTTGAATCCCTCCGAAGCATAGGACAACAAAATGAATTTGAAATCAAAGTTCAGAAGATCTTCCATGTATCTCTTTCCATTCTTTCGCCAGATCGGGGCGTATGAGATCAACCCTGCATCCATGGCAGCGTGGGTGAATATCATCCTCTGGTAATCTGAAAGAAGGGCTCCGGCACAGATGGCATCGAGCTTGAATTCCTCTTTCAAAGAAACCAGTGCTCTGGTCAACGCTTCCTTCTCTTCATCCTTTTCCAGAGGGGACTCTATCACCCTGGTCTCTATACCCGTAAGCTCCTGGAACAGGTGTGAAGCTTCCATTCCAGGTGTTTGATACAACCAGGAATCCGGATCAGCGGACCTCATGGTGAGCAGTACTGGCACTTCGAAACCAGATAACAGCATCTTATGGAGTGAATAGGAGGAATCCTTTCCACCGCTGAAGAGACAGCACACCCTCATACTGCTTCGTATAGAGGCCCAACTAATTAGAATTTCACATCAACGCTTCTGGATTCAATCCCTTGAGCTCGTCGATGACGAACATTCCATCCTTTCTTATGAGGACATCGTCAAAGTAGATCTCTCCACCTCCCCACTCAGGGGTCTGGATGAGAACCATGTCCCAATGGACCTTGGATTTGTTTCCGTTGGGAGCCTGGTCATAGGAGTTTCCAGGAGTGAAATGGATGGATCCCGCGATCTTCTCATCGAAAAGGGTGTCCAGCATGGGTTTGGTTACAAATGGGTTCACTCCAATTGCGAACTCACCAACGAACCTGGATCCATCATCGGTGTCAAGGATCTGGTTGATCTCGATGGTATTGTTGGCAGTGGCTTCGATGATCTTTCCATCCTTGAATACCAATTTCACATCAGAGAAGACCTTCCCATCGTAAAGGGTCTGTGTATTGTATGAAAGAACACCGTTGACAGAATCCTTCACAGGTGCGGTGAATATCTCTCCGTCGGGGATGTTCAGTTCTCCATCGCATTTGATGACGGGTATGTCCTTGATGGAGAAAGAAAGATCTGTTCCAGGAGAAACAAGTCTGACCTTGTCGGTCTTCTCCATCAGCTCCTTCAGTGGATCCATGGCTCTGGACATCTTGGTGTAATCCATCGTGCATGTGTTGAAGTAGAACTCCTCGAATGCCTCGGTGGACATCTGAGCCTGCTGGGCCATTGATGAAGTGGGCCATCTGAGAACGACCCATCTGGTCTTGGGAACCCTTGTTTCTATGTGGACCGGGCCCCACCAGTATTTTTTGTAAAGTTCCATTTTTTTACTGGGAACATCAGAGGTCTCGGTGATATTGTGGGAGCCGCGAAGTCCGAGATATGCATCGGCCTTCTTCATGGCTGCCATCTCCAGATCTCCGATGGTCTTCATGGTCTCCTCATTCGTGTCCATGTAGAGCTTTCGGAGCACCTTGGCGAACTTCTGGGAGACAATTGGTATGCCCCCGACTTCGTATACTTTCTCTACAAGCGTCTCCACCATTTCTACAGGAATATCGAATGTTTCGATGTAGATGGTCTCTCCTTTCTGGAGCCTTGTTGAATGATCGATCAGAACGTCTGCAAGTCTTCTCAACCTTGGGTCGTACAAACAAACACCTCGACTGGGGAATGGATGTTTTGTAGAAAAGGTTTGGGCCTCACTCCATGAAAATCACATGTGAGCGCAGCATTAATAGTCACACTCCGAACATTGAATGAACAGGAAGTGAAGGTCGAATAGAAGAGATCGATCCTCGGTTTTGTTATTCCTCGCTTGAGGTCGTTCTAGATGGCCAAGACCGGCCTTCACTTTCTGCTATTTTCCAATAAAAAAAGGGGAGGCCACAAGGGCCTCCCCAAAAATTCAGGTTTAAACGGTTCAGTAGTCCATGCCGCCCATTCCAGGTGGCATGCCGCCCATTCCGTCCATTCCAGGTGGCATTCCGCCAGGTGCACCGCCGCCAGATTTGGAAGCGATGACATCATCTATCCTGAGGATCATGTTTGCGGTCTCGGTTGCGGCCTGAATGGCCTGTGTTCCGACCCTGAGAGGTTCGAGGACGTTCAATGCCCTCATGTCCTCGATCTGGCCTGTGTAGACGTTGACACCATGGAACTTCTTTCCATTTGAGTGTGCCTTGTTGATCTCGATAATTGTGTTGATCGGATCGAGTCCAGCGTTCTCTGCCAGTGTCCTTGGGACAACTTCGAGTGCGGTTGCGAAGGCCTCGATGGAGAACTGCTCTCTTCCGCCTGTATTGATGGCGAAGGTCCTGAGTTCCCTTGCGAGTTCGATAGCAGCTGCACCGCCGCCGGCGGTCATCTTACCATCTTCAATGGAAACAGCAACGGTGGAGAGTGCGTCGTGCATTCCCCTCTCGATCTCGTCTATGACATGTTCTGATGCACCCCTGATCAGGATGGAAACGGCTTTTGCGTTCTTACAGCCGGTTACGAATGTCATCTCGTCGCCGCCGATCTTTTTCTCCTCGACCATACCTGATGTGCCGAGGTCAGATGCTGAGAGGTCCTCAAGGTTGGAGACGATCTTGGCTCCAGTTGCCTTTGCAAGCTTCTCCATATCGGACTTTTTGACCCTTCTGACTGCGAAGATACCTTTCTTGGCCATGAAGTGCTGGGCGAGGTCATCTATGCCTTTCTGGCAGAATACGACATTGGCTCCCGCATCCTCTATATTGGCGGCCATTTT
>JAUVBH010000213.1 GCA_030591285.1 Thermoplasmatota archaeon | reverse complement strand
TTGGATATGGACAGGGCCTTCTCTTCACCAAGAGCTTCGCGACTGCCGGGGAGCACATCATGATAGATGCCAACAACGACGGCATTTTCGAGGACAAAGAAGGAACTGCTGTATTCTTCTACAAACATGAGACCGGATCGCCATTGATCACCATCCGAGAATCAGTGGTCATTCTTCACGGCAAGGATAGGGCTCAGGTCCAGGAGCTTTCCAAGCTGGCTTTCACCAGGATCAACAGCACAGCTGGAAAGACCCTCCAGGAGATAGGGTATGTTTGGTCCATAAAGGTCCAGGGTAATACCAAGAGTCTCATGATCGTTGCAGCGAATAACAATACCTTTACCAACAGACTGCAGTATGTGATCTTCAATGGTACCGAAACCATCACAGATACCGAAACGATCTACAAGGTTACAGCATTCGCAGTTGACAATCGGACCCTGCTCTTCGGAGGAAAGAGGTCAGATTTCGCTGCACTGGATTATACCGTGACAATTGGCAGCAATTACAGGACCGATCAAGGGGCCCTTGCTGTCGCCAGAATGGAGGATTGGCCCAACAGGGATACAGAATCATATATGTGGATCAATGTGGACAAGAAGATGATTTCCGGATCCATCTCCCTTGAGAACGTCACTATTGTTGGAGGGCACAATGTTACAGCTGGTTCCAGTCTGAACTCCACAACAGCACTTATCGTTCGTGTCTATCAAGATGATGATACTGACGGCAATCCTGAATATCTCAAGGAAGCTGTCGCCCTTATCATCGCCAAGGATACCAACAGCGATGGGATCAAGGAGTGGGAAGGCTACGCTGCCGTCTCCAAGGAGCTATTCGACAACAACTCAGATGGCAATCCGGAAAGGAACTTCACTTTCTTCGTCATGGGATGGAAGAACGATCCTAACGGGGACGGGAACATCGAGACGGAAAGGTCACTGATGATAAGTGTCAACAGGACCGATGCGAATTCAAATGGATATTTCGAATATGAAGAGGAGGGATGGGTCGGGGCCCTGAAGAAGGATGACAATTCCGATGGGACCGTGGATTCTCAGAAGACCGTAGGAAAATGGATCAAGAGAACCGATACCTACGATGACGGAACAGAAATAAATGAGCAGTCGGGTACATGGACCGACGAGAGTTGAATAGGATTTTAAAGGAGGAATGAAATGAAAGCCGTATATATGCTCGGATTGGCCGCCCTCGTCATTGGTGCCGGTCTACTAGCTGGGTGTGTCGAGGAGGTGTTGGATCCAGACCTTGATTTCGAGGTTCTGGATGTATACACCAATCTGTCATCACCAAATCCAAATAGTGAGAATGAAACTGGTTTCCATCACGTCTATGTAAAGGTTGATATGGAGAACAAGAACAAGGAACTTGACATCACCATTGCTGGTGCCTCGTTCTATGCAGATGATAATGCGACCGAGGTCACCGGAACCTATCTTGCGAATGAAACGACAGTGAGAAGGATCGATTCGATCAGGATCGATGCAAACACGAATAAAGCCTTCTGGGTAGTATTCAAGGTTCCAGATGGGACGACACTGACCTATATCAGGTACAGAGGCACCCTGGATGAACCGGTCGAGAAGAACATGCCCCCATATGTATGAGAATAGAAATTGGGGCCTACCAACCTTATGATACAGACCCTGGAGGATCATTCGATCTCTAGGGTCAACTTTTTTTTCACATTTTCCAACCTTACCGCCATTTTAATATAATCGCAAATCGAATGGTAATTTCGAGGGGTATGGTCGGTTCCAGCGGTTCGAGACGGATAATGGTCTTTTTCATGGTTTCATTATTACTGCTCATAACGCTTCATATGTCTCCCGAGACACAGGGGGATGATCTACCTGTTCAGACACCTGGAGTACGGAATGTTCCGGACGGTTTCTCTGTCTCAATATGCAACTGGAAGGATAACAAGAGCGGGGCACTTTCAATCACGTATGATGACGGTCTCAGTTCTCAGATCGAAAATGCCTCTCGTATCATGTCCCTTCTTGATCTGAACGGGACCTTTTTTATCACCACAGATAATGTTGGCATCCCCTATGGGGGGACATGGTCTCAGTGGCGGGCAGTTGCAGATGAGGGCCATGAAATTGCATCCCACAGCAAGTCTCACCCCGATCTTACCACATTACCATATCATCTGTTATACCAAGAGGTCGTGGATACAAAACGGTCCATTGAGGAGAACCTCACCAATATTAAATGTCAGACCTTCAGCTATCCAATGGGCCTGTATAATGAGACCGTAATGGACATGGTCCGAACCTACTATCTGGCAGCAAGACAGGATCGCCATAACATCACAGGTCAACCTGCCCCTGTTCCAAGTTCCCCAGCGGATATGTATTCCATTGTCCCTGTTGATTTTGGATCGGGAGAGACCGCTTCCGATCTGAACACCCTATTGGACCAGACGATAAGTTCTGGAGATTGGCTGGTAGAAATGATCCATGCTGTGGGATCTGGTGGATATGATCCGGTGGACATAGTCGAATTCACATCTCATATCCAATATTCTGCCAACTCCAGGGATGATGTCTGGATCGCCCCATTCAGTAATGTCAGCAAGTATATCCAGATCAGAAACTCCGCAGTTCTTAACGTCACCCATCCGGAAAGCTATCTTCTTGATATCTTTCTGGAAACTCCTCTGAACGAGGCCTATTTCGACCTACCGGTAACTTTGAATGTCAGCTTCCCGGATGATTGGTTCGATCTGGAGATCTGGCGAAGAGGAGCCCCATTTATTCGTCATACAATGGGTGCAGATGATCATCGATATCTAATGGTGGAATTGAGAGCGAATGAGAGGATAAGGATCGTCCAGGCCAACATGAACCCATCTATCGAGATCTATAATCCGGACCAGCAATTGAACGTTCCCTTCTTCCCGGTTGAGGGCCAGAGTACTGAAGAATACAATTTCTATCTTAATTATACATCCATCATGAACAGGCCACCTGCCAATAGACCATTGGTATGGTTCGACCTCAACGGAGATGGAGACCTCGATGATATCGTGAACGAATTTCAGGAAGGTCGTCTCAATATGTCAAAGCTGGAGATGACCGATATCGATTACACTGATGGTTGTATCTTTTTCATTGAAAACTGGTTCCCCCCGGGGACCAATGTCAAGATAAGGTTCTCTGTGATAGATGTGGAGGGTTTGGAGGGGGTTAGCTCAACTGGAATGGGAAGCTGGATGGATGGACCGGTCCTGAATGATCCACCAAAACTTGATGGGGGCCCTTACATCCAGAACCTGCATGATCCATCCCCATTGTTCTCGTGGGGGCAAGGTAAGGATCCTGATGACGATCCTGTGACCTACGATCTTGTATTAAGACACAAAGATGGGGTCGATATCTGGAATACTACTACCAATATAACCTCATTGAGATATCCAGAAAGACTTGATTTCTTTAGTGAGTATCATGCTTTTCTCTGGTGCCATGATGATAGAGGAGGAGTTTCCGAAATCAATGAACTCATCATCAATTTGAGTAATGGTCCACCGGCACCCATAGAAAATGTGATAGTGGAGTTTAGAGAGAGAACGATACCAATATTCCGGGTAACCCCTTCAGGTTCTCTCGATCCGGATGGGGATCCGGTCACAACTACTTTCGAACTTTTCGAAAGTTCACCTGGCATCCCTGTACGTATTCTTACCATGTCCCAGGAAGATAACACATCCTTTGATCTTGGTATTACTCTTAAGGACCATACCAATTATACTGTCCGGGTTTGGAACTCCGATCCATTTGGATATGATAGTATTCACTTTGTGTATGAATTCTATTTGAACATCCCTCCAGCACCAATAAGCGGGATCTCTATCCGTGACCAGACCGATCAGGAAGACGCCCTTCTGATCACATGGGATGAGAATCCAGAAGATGATCTTTCATATTATTCCATTCACCGTTTCGAATCTTTACTACCCCCAACAGTTCTTACCTCTGCTGATCAGATCTATAACGTCACAGGAACCACCAGTTTTATTGACCTGAACGTGACGGATGGCGAATTATACTGGTATCTTGTCGTTGGTGTGGATA
>JAUVBH010000316.1 GCA_030591285.1 Thermoplasmatota archaeon | reverse complement strand
TTTGCCGCAGCTCTCATGGGAGAAGAATCCCATGAGATTGTGGGCTATGTCCACAACACAGCTCTTTTCGTTGAATACAACGATAACACCGGACCCGAGTGTGAGTCCTGCTGCTTCAGTATCCTCCATTGTGAATTTGATGTCCAATCTATCGATAGGTATCAGAGAACCTGATGCCCCACCGAGGAGAACTGTTTTGATCTGGCCCCCGTCAACGCCTCCACCGAGGTCTTCAATGATCTCCCGAAGGGTGCATTTGCCCATCTCGACCTCGTATGAACCAGGTCTTTTTACATGACCTGTCAACGAGACGATCCTCGTCCCTGTCGATTGGGTCGTTCCCAGAGAGCGGTAATTATCTCCACCTTCAAGTATGATGTATGGGACATTGGAAATCGTCTCAACATTATTGACACAGGTAGGTTTCCCGAAGACTCCGGATACCGATGTCCTCTTGGTCTTGATCCTGGCCTGGCCAGCTTTTCCTTCAATGGACTGAAGTATAGCGGATGATTCACCGCAAACATATGCTCCGGCGCCTTTCACGACCTCAATATCAAAATTGAAGCCTTTTCCAAGTATGTTCTTTCCAAGGAGGTTCTTCTCCTGCGCCCCAGATATTGCTTCTCTTAATTTGGGAGGTAGATCGGGATATTCTCCTCTGTTGTAAATGAAGCCTTTGTCTATTCCCATTGCGTAAGCAGCTATGGTCATTCCCTCTATCAGCAGGAAAGGATCCGTTTCCACAATGGTCCGATCCTTGATGGTTCCCTCTTCTCCCTCATCGAAATTGGCAATGAGGTACTTGGGTTGCGAGGTCTGCATTGCCACGGATTCCCATTTGAAACCAGCATGAAAACCTGCCCCTCCTCGACCTCTTATGCGTGATTTGGAGACCTCATTGACAACCCATCGAGATCCCTTGTCAAGGGCTTTCTTCAAAGCCTCATATCCACCCTGTTCCAGGTAGTGGTCTATGTCCCAGCAATCATATCCATCCTTTCCCCTGTTCTTGAGAAGGATCCTTGTTTCCTGGACCATTTAACCACCTCCATTCTTTAGATCGTCAAGTATCTTCATGACCTGAGCTGGATCAATATCCCGATACACGGAATCATTCACCATCATTGCCGGGGCCCCATCACATTGACCGATACAGGAACTATCAAGCAAAGTGAATGATCCATCATCGGTGGTTTCCCCCTCATCTATCCCAAGGTGTTCCTTGACAGCATCAAGGATCTTCCATGAGTCCTTGCTGTGACATACGACCCCTCGGCAGATCCTGATGATATTCTTGCCCATGGGTTTGATCGTGAACTCCTCATAGAAGGTTGCTGCAGAATAGATCTGGGTCATTGGAATGTTCAGATCCTTGGAAATGAAAGTTGCAGAATCCCAAGAGATCTGTCCCCACTTTTTCTGGATCTTGTGGAGCAGGAAAAGAACTGGAGAATCCAGACCCTCAGCTTCCTGCATGAACCCTTCCAGTATCTCCTTTTCTTGAGAGCTAAGGACCATGGTTTTGCACCGAAACGCTGTAATCCACCATGTTATTAAAACTATCGGAACTTGTCAACATATCCTAGGTACGGGGTCACCGTAAGGAGGATCCATTATCCGCTTTCCTCCGACCTCTGTCTCCAATACTACGTTCTTTCCTTCTCCCTTTACCTGACCGATAATAGCGGCGTTCTTCCCCGCTTCGGTTGACCTGATAGCGGACAGGATCTCGTTCTCTGTACCAGGGACAACTCCCAGGATAACTTTCCCTTCATTTCCTATTTCGAATGGATCGAATCCCAGCATATCACAGGCACTTATCACTGCTTCCTTGACGGGGATATCTCCTTCAATAACCTCGATGGTATGACCGGATTTTGATGTCCACTCGTTGAGTGCATTTGAAAGGCCTCCCCTGGTCAGGTCCTTGGCAGCAACAACACCTCCAACGGACATCGCAGCTTCCATTATCCCCCCTACGGAGGCAAGATCTGAATGGAGATCGGTCTCGAATCCGTATCCTTCCCGGAAGGATAAAAGTGAG
>JAUVBH010000236.1 GCA_030591285.1 Thermoplasmatota archaeon | reverse complement strand
ATAGATAAAATTTCCGATTCCCAATCAGAAATTTATTGGAAACAACAGGTTGGTGGACCGGTCGTATTATTTATTTCAAATATTCATATGTAATTCGGTGGTGGACCAAGTCGGGATCTCTGAAGTGTCCTACAATAAACGAATATTTCAACTTCAGAGAACCAGCCAAATAAGGAGTCATTATTTCCTCATCATATTTGGCGTGTATCAGCATCTTGTAGCAATGAAATCCAAAAGCAGTTCATAATTGACGGACGGATTTCATTGCGGAAACGGTCCACGACAATAAGCTAAAAATAATCAGAGTGGACCGGTCGGGATTTGAACCCGAGGCCTCTTGCTTGCGAAGCAAGCGATCTACCGAGCTGATCTACCGGCCCACGTTCTTCTAACGCTGCCTAATCACCATTTCTTATTTGAAACTTACAGGATGTCCTTTCCTATTCACCTGCTCTGGCAATGATCCTCTTTGCAATTGTGGGGTTGATGCCATCTATCATCATCAGGTCCTGAGGTATTGCATCCTTGAACTCTGGTTTGTTCCGATATCCCATATCATAGAGGCCGTTTGCCCTATTCTCGTCAATATCGAAATCGAACATGAACTGAAGAACTATCTCATCCCTCGCGATCTCTTTCCTTGGTGGAAGTCCGATCTCCTTCTTGCTATCAGATCCATCAACTGATTCCTCATCACCCGGTTGTTCCTCGACCTTCTCTTTTTTGGAACCACCAAAGAGCTTGGAGAAGAAGGATGCTTTCTTGGGTTTTTCCTCTGCCTCTTCGTCTGTTTCTTCTTCATCTTCATCAAGCCTGTCAAGGAGAGATATTGGCTCTTTTCCGACCTCTGGTTCTTTTTCATCCGGAGCTTCTAGTAGAGGTCTTTTTTTCTCCTTTGGAAGAAGTATGTCCTTCTTTGGAGAAGCACCCAGCAAGGACGGGGCCCCTTTCTTTGGAGATGATCCCATCTTCCTCTCGGGTTTGGGCTTTTTCTTTTTCTCCTTGGTCTCGTGGATCTTTTCACCTGGAATAGAGATCTCACCGATGGGAAGCTCATCATGTTCAAGATAGACCATCGTCGCCATTGATGCTTCGGTGAGTCTCTGTCTCACATCCCTTTTCTTACCCGGGGAAAGTTTGAGGTCAAGAAGGCAAAAGATAGCTGTGAAGAATCCCCATCCGATCAATCCAAGAAGGTAGAAACCGATCGCTCCTGCGATGAATTTCAGGATATTCCTTCTGAATGCCTGCATCGGTGTCAGGAATTTCCCATCCATCCGAAGAACTTCAAGGTGGAGGGATCTCTTGCCAAGCGTCCTCCTTCCATTTGATTCAAAAATTGTGAAATAAGTGATCATTACCCCCAGTGTAATGAAGAATGATGGTATCAAAGCCGCAAAGGTGGGGGTGGCTGTAACCCCATATATTTCATAGTTGTAGAGCAAGGGAGCTATCTGGCCTATCACCACACTGAAAGGATTTGATTGGAAAATAATGAAGAGAAATATCGCGGTAAAGAAGAAAATAGGAATAGCCATGACGATCTGATCGATGAAAAGAGCAATTCCTCTCCTTCCCATATTTTCCTTGATCTCGTATCGAAAATCTTCTATTATCGGATCCAGACCCATGGAATGCCTCCCAATGCGCAGATATCTATAACCTATGGTTGAATATTAACATTTTCCAGAACGTGTAGAAAGATCCATTCCATTAATCGAGTCTGATAATAGGAAAACCTTTAATCCAACTCCCATATTTAGCCGTGGTGCGTCAACATGGTGCTTCCCTTCTTTACCGTCGCTGACCTGGATCTCGAGGATAAGACCGTCCTCATGAGGATAGATATCAATTCTCCAGTGAATCCGGAGACCGGGAAGATACTTTCATTGAAAAGGATAGATGAACACGCACAATCCATCAAGAAGCTTCCTCCATGCAAGCTCGTCCTGATGGCTCATCAATCAAGACCGGGTAAGAAGGATTTCTTCCCGCTTTCGGAACATGCCAAGGTCCTATCCGAAGTACTTGATCGAGATGTGAAATACATAGATTCCCTGTTCCATGATCGAGCGATCAAAGCGCTTCAGGAGATGGAAGTTGGCGATATTCTCCTGCTTGAAAACTCTCGTTTCTATTCCGAAGAGGTCTCGTTAAAGAATGCTTCTATGGAGGTCCAGGAGACTTCGCATATCGTCAAGATCCTCTCCCAGGTTGCTGATATCTATATCAATGATGCTTTCTCGGCTGTTCACAGATCACAACCAACTCTTGTTGGCTTCACACGGCTTTTACCAAGCTGTGCCGGACCATTGATGGAAAAGGAGTTGAAAGCCCTATCGAGGGTCATGGAAAACCCGGAATCTCCCTGCATCGCCATTCTTGGAGGATTGAAGGTTGATGATTCCATCAAGGTTGCAGAGAACCTCCTTGCCAACGGGATCTGTGATAAGATCCTGACAACCGGGGTTGTTGGAAGTATGTTCCAGTGGGCAGACGGATATGATCTGGGCACCATTAATGTCAACTTTATTTGCCAAGAGATCGAGGAAGCTGACAAGCTTATCGAACGCTGCAAGAAGATGATGCTCAAGTTCAAAGAAAAGATCGAATATCCAAGGGACATGGCGTTGAACAAGGATGGAAAACTGGAGCGAATTACCCTTGAAGAACTCCCTGCAGGGGCCCCGATCTATGACATATCGATCGAAACCATAGCTCGTTACTCGACGATCATCAGGGAGGCCAAGACGATCATCGCAAACGGCCCCTCGGGTGTTTATGAGATCCCGAAGTTCTCGGATGGGACCGTGGAGATATTCAGAGCCGTGAACAATTCATCTGGATACTCTGTGATGGGTGGAGGAGAGACCACAGCAGTGATCAAGGATAAGAAGTTCACAGGCATTGATCATGTTTCCACCGGTGGAGGGGCCCTGATCAACTATCTTTCTGGAAAAGAGATGCCTGTTCTCACCGCTCTGAAGAGGTCAAAGGAACTCTTTACCAACGATGAGAATGTTATTAAGAAAAAATAGACACATCGATCAATTCGGAGCATCAATATTTCAATTCAAAATTGGATGTTCCAGTTCCGCCAAATCATCTTAAAAACGATGATATGGCGATTTGGCTCACTTTTCCTTTTGCGAAATTAAATTGTTGTATAGAAAAAGGAAAAGAGTCACCGATGGGAACCTGGTATTTTTACGGGTAAATGCAGCTTTTTTATACTTGAGAAATTTGTAAAATCAGGATTTATTTTGGTCTAATATATTCTCCCTCTACCGCTAAATCAGTTGAAGGTAATGTTACTTCTGGAATATCTACCTGATTTGGAGGTAATATTGTTCTACTGTTATCCTCTTCCCCAGGTAACTCATCCTCTTCAAGGATATGTAAGATCTCATTTTGTAAGTTCAATACAGATTCGTCAGGAGGTGGGAGTTGTACTTTTTCATTGACTATTGGTACAGATGGAGGAAGGTCTTCACTGGGAGGTAGATCCCCGAGAAGATCCTTTTCTTCATCCTGGACTTGGTCCTTAACATCATCCCCAGGCTTTTTTCCTGATCTCTTAATAAAGAACAGGATCACTAATATCGCAAGGATCAATACAATGATTATTATGATAATGAAAGGAAGCAGACTGGGTGTGTCTTCCTTCTT
>JAUVBH010000300.1 GCA_030591285.1 Thermoplasmatota archaeon | reverse complement strand
GCACGATCGCTCCTATGACCATATCCCTTTTCTTGAACCTCATGATGGAATCGATCCTCCGGTTCGCAGCCTTTGATCTATCCCTCACCTTGATATCTATGACCTGTACCTCTCCCTGACTCAATGTCGCAAGGGAATCGAAATCCTCCTTATGGAAATATTTCAAAATAGTGGATAAAGTTACCGAACGTGGCGATATAACTATATCTATACCAACTTCTTCCAGAATGGATTTCAAACCCGGTCTATCCACAAGTGCAATTGATCGGGTAGCTCCATACTGCCTTGCAAGTAACGATGTGAGGATGTTGACCTCTTCCTTCTCGGTGACTGCCAGAAAAGCATCCGTCTCCGAGATACCCTCCTCCTTCAGAAGCTCCTTATCAGTAGGCGATCCATTGATCACAAGGGCATCCGGAAGTCTCTCCGACATGTCCCTGCATCTATCCTCATCCTCGTCCAGCAGGATGACAGACATCTCCCTTTCAGCGAGGATCCTTGCAAGGTGATAGCCTACCCTTGAAGCTCCAGCGATCATTACTCTCCCTATGGGTCTTTTAAGATCCGATTTCCTGGGAACCCCCAGCATCTTGGATAGTTTTCCCAGACTCTCCTCCCCACCGTCCATGGAGGAGACCGCGATCACTCTGTCGTTGGGTTCGAACCGGAGTGTTCCCTTGGGGATCAATACCTCTTCATTTCTGAAAATGCAGACGATGTTGACATCCCTTGGAAAGGGAACCTTCCTAACCTCCTTTGAAGAGGCTTTGGATGTTTTATCAAGCCTGACCTCAAGTACTCTGATCTTTTCCTTCATGAAAAGTGGTGAATCCAGTAGCATGGGAATGGTCAGGATGTTTGCGAGGTGTTGTGACGAGATCAATTCAGGACAGAATGCCAGGTCGATCCCTGCATCCTTGAGGTCCTCGGTCGTTACGGGAGATTCGATATAATCAACACTGTTTATCCTGGCCATTGTCTTGCAGCCTCTGTTCTTTGCCACAGCGCAGGCTGCCATGTTGGCTTCATCATTACCGGTAACAGCAATGAACACATCTGCGGAATTGATATAGGCCTTCTGGAGAATGGATGGTGATGCAGCGTTACCTGTAACTACCAGGATATCAAGAGCTTCGAGCTTCTCAGTTATCTCGTCCTTCTTCTCGATAATGGTAATGCTGTGTCCTTCCTCGGAGAGGGTCTTGGCAAGATAGTAACCTACATCTCCCCCGCCTGCAATGATGACGTTCTTCATCCGTCCACCGCGGTTGTTATCAGGATGAAGTTTCTTAAACTTTTACATCATCTTCGGGAATTATCAGTATATCCAAGACAACATGATCTATTCTGGGTGCATAGGATTTGACCATCCTCCAGGAAAGTAGTTCGGAGCGATATCCTTGTTCATGGCAGATCCTTTGGACCCTTTTGTGATATCCCAGTGGACCTTCTTCGATCTTGATCGTATCATGAAGGTGGATTATACAACCATATTTTGAAGCGAATTCCAGGGACCTTGGAATGAAATCGATGGTCCCTCCCACATACCCCATAATGATCCTGTCCGCTTTCTCATCAGGACCAACTTTTCTGTTATCTCCGTGGATAGGAACCACCTTCCCGGAGATGTTGTTACTTCTGATATTCCGTTCCAGATAGTAGTAAGATATAGGATTTTTCTCAATAGAATAGATCTTCGACACATTGCATTTCAGGGAGATGGGGAGTGTGAAATATCCAATTCCTGCGAACATGTCGATAATGACCTCTTTGCCCCCGATCACCTTTATCCTGGGAGGTTTGGGTCCTTTATCAAGAATGTCGACAATTCCCATCCTTTCATCAACGTTTCCCGATGAGAACATAACCTTCCTTGGGTCCAGGGTGTATTTCACACCGTTTTCGATATGGGTGACCTCCCAGTTCCCATCTTTCGGTTCTGTCAAGGATCTGAATGATGGTTCACGCAGATCTCCCTGGATCCCTGTCCTATCCATCAGTGTAAATCTGGCTCCAAGGACATCCTGATAGACCAAGGCGATCATCTTGCTCTCATTGTCGATCTCTTCGGTTCCGGAAAGCTCCTTAATGCATACTGAAAAATCCCCACCCCTGGAAAAGGAAGGAGAAATACCGCTCTCTTTATCCTACATCCTCGACAATGCCCCATATTTCGAGAGGTTTTTCTTCGTGTCGTCGAACCGTCCGTTTCACATCGAGACCGTGCTCAAGGCAGTGGAAAAACTCGCCCTGTCAGATTCCCGCAGCACACAGAAAAAGGTGCTTGCTCTCGGCAGCCGGTTCCACCAGGCAACGTTCCTTGTATTGAAGGAAGGTAGAAATCAATGACTTTTAAACCGATCCGAACCGGCATTATCTCTCTTATCTTTTGTTTCTGTTTTCTCTCTCCTGCAGCGTCATACAATCAACCGT
>JAUVBH010000282.1 GCA_030591285.1 Thermoplasmatota archaeon | reverse complement strand
TATGCCAAGAGGAAATAGAACGGGGCCCGAAGGAAATGGCCCGCAAACAGGAAGAGCAATGGGATATTGTTCAGGATCCAATGCCCCTGGATTTACGAGAGGGTATGAAGGAAGAGGAATGGGATACAGCAGGGGGATGGGACGTGGATATGCCCGGGGAGGATATGGAAGAGGCTTTGGATTCTTCGGAAGGAGCTTCTGGAGAGGAGGAAAATCTCTGGGTCGAATGTTCGGCAGGGGGCGGTGGTAAAATGCCAGGAGGAGACGAAAGTGGACCCTGGGGTAGAGGTCCGATGACCGGTCGAGGGGCAGGTTATTGTGCAGGTTTCAATATGCCAGGATTTACCAGAGGCTATGCAGAAAGAGGAATGGGATACGGCAGGGGAATGGGGCGTGGATACGCCCAGGGAGAACCTGGAAGAGGTTTTGGTGGAGGACACGGCAGAGGCATGGGACGGGGTTTGAGAGGAGGATACGGATACTATGAGCCAGACTACTATCCTACTGAAACCGATCGTCCTGCCGGACCATACCACCCGGGAATACCTCGAACTTATACTGAACCTTCGCCCGAAGAGGAAAAGAAATATCTTGAAGATCTGGTAAAGGGAATGGAAACAGAGCTTGAAGACATAAGGAAAAGGATCGGGGATCTGACAAAGGAAGAATGATGTTTCGATCTACCGGTCAGGTACATGAGACGGGTGCAAGATCAAAAGAAGGTTTCGAACTGATATTATATGATCCTTATGAGAACAAATGTAAAGATATTGGAGGTTGCGCAAAATGCAAGGAATTAAAAACGGTAGTGGATCCGGACAAGGAAGCGGGACAGGAATGGGTCTTGGAGGATCCTGTGTTTGTCCTGATTGTGGACATAAAGAGCCTCACAAAAGAGGCATGCCCTGCTTTGAGCAGAAATGTCCAAAATGCAAGAGATCATTGGTAAGAGATGGATAATTTCCATTGAGATCGTGATATCAGACTTTAAAGATCATAAAGTGACAAGGAGGCATTCAATGAAAATAGCGATCACAGCAAAAGGAATTGGAATGGATTCTGAAATAGATCCAAGGTTCGGTAGATGCGGATATTTCGTGATAATCGATACTGAGACCATGGAATCCGAATCAATTGTGAATGGTAGTGCGATGGCAAGTGGTGGAGCTGGTCCTCAGGCTGCACAAGCGATCTCCAAGATCGGAGCAAAGGTCATTATTACAGGGAATGTGGGACCCAATGCCCATCAAACCCTGGAAGCTGCCGGTATAGAGATCATCACAGGATCGAAAGGAACGGTCAGTGAGATGGTAGAGAGATACAAGAAGGGAGAACTCTCGAGTTCAGATTCCCCGACGGTCGGTTCGCATGCAGGAATGAATAAATGAGGTGAAAAAATGAAACTTTGCATTCCATCCATGGGAAAGAAAGGTCTGGATGAGCTCGTTGGAGAACATTTTGGCCGCGTCCCTGCTTACACTGTCTTTGACACAGAAACCAAGGAAGTAACAATTCTGGACAACACAAGCGAACACATGGGAGGATCGGGATATCCTGCCGAGATCCTCGCAAAAGCGGGTATGAACACCATGCTTTGTGGTGGTCTGGGTAGAAGGGCCATCTCCATGTTCGAAGGAGCTGGTGTTATGGTATTTGTCGGAGCCACGGGAACCGTTCAAGAATCGATAGACATGTGGAGATCCGGTAAGCTCCAGGCGGCTACCGATGAAAATGCCTGTGCACAACACGCTTACAGAGGAGATGGGATCGGTGAGGGTCATGGCGATGGACATGGAAATCACCACCATCATTGAATGAGTGAAAAGCTGAGTATGAGGGATAAAAATGAAGATCACTGTAGCCAGTGGCAAGGGCGGAACGGGTAAAACGACCATCGCTGTCAATTTGGCGATGAGCTTGGAAAATTCAATGCTTATAGACTGTGATGTAGAGGGCCCGAACAGTCATATATTCTTCAAGGAACCTATGGTGAAATTGAAGGATGTGAGCATACCGGCTCCTAAATTCGACCTTGACACCTGTACACTTTGTGGCAAGTGCGCAGATTTCTGTCAATACAATGCAATATCCATCGTAGGTGAAAAACTGCTCTTCTTCGATGAGCTCTGTCATGGTTGCGGTGGGTGCAAGATCATCTGTCCAGTGGATGCTATCACCGAAGTTGAACATATTGTCGGTGTGATAGAAAAAGGTGGAACTGCAGACCTGCCCGTCTATCACGGATTGCTCAACATCAGTGAACCTTTTGGTGTACCTATCATCAACGAGTTAAAACAGTTTGCAGATGATAAAAAGACCACAATATTCGACTCCCCTCCCGGGACAGCATGTCCAGCTGTGGAGACCATGAGAGATGTGGACTTCTGTATACTTGTCACCGAGCCAACACCCTTTGGTCTCCATGACCTCACCCTCACCGTTGACGTGATAAGGGAAATTGGAACGCCATTCGGTGTTGTTGTGAACAGGGACGGCATAGGTGACGACAGGGTGGACAGGTATTGCGAAAAAGAGAATATACCACTACTTGCCAAAATATCGAACGACCTGGAGATCGCCAGACTTTACTCAAATGGTATTCCCATGGTAAAGGGTCTTCCGAAATACAGGGAACTGTTCGAAGAGGTATTCGATAAGATCAAGGAGATGATCTGATGGTTAAGGAACTGACCATCATAAGCGGTAAAGGTGGTTGCGGTAAAACAACCATTGCTACCTCCTTCGCTGCACTTGCAAAAGATCATGTGATAGCTGATGCCGATGTTGACGCAGCTGATATGCATATCTTACTGCAGCCCGAGATTCAAAAAAGTGAGATATTCCACGGTTTGAACATAGCTGAGAAGAACGATGATCTGTGTATCAATTGTGGAAAATGCTATGAAAACTGCCGTTACGGCGCTTTCGATCCGGACAATACCCTTCATCCCGAG
>JAUVBH010000028.1 GCA_030591285.1 Thermoplasmatota archaeon | reverse complement strand
TGGTCTGCAGACAGGACAATGATCGAGGGCACATCCGAACTTATTTTGACCATTGGCGCTCCAGGATATAACAATGGAACGATGGTCGACGCAGGAGCTGTCTTTAGCTTCTGGTCATGGACCACTCTTGAATTTGCTAATTTTTCAAAGTCCAAATACTACGGTGATGGAGCCGGCGACAATCTCGGTTATTCTGTCGGTGAAGTTTTCTATAGGACACCCAGCACGGACTGGCTGAGGATCATAACATCATCACCTTATGATGGGACCTCTGACACAGGAAAGATCGAGATACTCAAGAGGAACAAGCTCCCTGATCTCAGAGATTTACTGTTCAACCCACCGTCCGGGAACGAAAATACACTGTTCAAGATCGATATGAACTATACCGATCCCGATGGTGATCCTCCGGATTACATCGAACTTGATGTCTACATGGACAGACTTGGTTCCCAGAAACTGGCAAC
This sequence comes from Thermoplasmatota archaeon, assembly GCA_030591285.1. GTDB lineage: Archaea > Thermoplasmatota > Penumbrarchaeia > Penumbrarchaeales > Penumbrarchaeaceae > JAFGLL01. The sequence continues at coordinate 10,396 of JAUVBH010000028.1, read as the reverse complement.
CTTCAGGTTGAACTTCTCTCACGGTACGGATTATGCATCAAAGATGATATACACCGTTTCCACAAGACTGCCCAATTCGATCCTGAATCAAAATACGGCGAATAAACCACTCTATTTCAAGGGTGTTGCCAGAGCCATCAGAGGATCAAGGGACATTGTATTCAACCAGCATGGTTTGGTAGGAGGCCCTGTAGTTGACGGAATTGCTCCTTCTGGACCAATTATTCATAGTGCCACAGGTCAACCGGGGAATAATCTTGAGGAAGGAACCTTCAAGATGACCTTCGAATGGCCAGAAGAGAACAATGGTTTCCTTGACACTAATGGAAAGGTAAAGAAACTATACGTAGCGCTCAGGGAAGGTAAGGGAAACGCGATCACATACGACAATTGGAACGATACCAATCCTTACAATCCTGATAAACCCAGAGAAGCTTTCAACCTTTCAACGGGAAGAACTGTTTATTACAGGATATTCCAGTTCGGTGATGTCCAGGCACCTTTCACCACGATAACAGATTATATCGTAGGAGATGGTCAGATCCAGTTCAACCCCAACTACGTGAACCTGAAAAAGATGGAGAATTATTCTGTTGCTCTGAGAGCAGAGGATGAATCAGGTAACTGGGGACCTCTTTCGAATGAAATGGAAGTTGAGACCTACTGGCGAAGACCGGACATACCGCCTCCAATGGAAGTGTATCTAAAGGATGGCCAAGAGGATGAGGGTGGATTCCTGAATATGACATGGTTGCCTCCAAATATGATCCATGCGGAGGATATCGATGCTTATTGGTTCTATGTTGATACCCAACCACTGGGAAATATCAGTGATTTCGATAAAGAACCCGATTATATCATCACGAGAGACGATGATTATGAATCTTTCTTCGACAGATTCCTGGTGATCGACCATTATTTCGATGATAGCAATGAGAGACAGGACCTTAAAAACGGCCGGACCTACTATGCTGCTGGAATGGCTGTCAACTGGTTGGGACAATATCTCGGCATCCTGTTGTGGTCTGATGGGGCAAAGGTGATCGGTGAAAATATTGGGCCCATCCCTATCGTCCAGGGTATCAAGGGCGATGGTTACGGAGACGATGGTAACCAGATAATATTGACATGGCAGGCCACTAATGACCCGAAGTTCGTGGAATATCAAATATATGGATCCAAGTTCTCTTTCACTGACATCGAGGATGCTGTCAAGATCGACACCATCTACGGAATAGGTAACACTGAATACATTGTCGAGGAGATATCAGGAGAAGCCATTTCTCAGGCCAGTTATTACTTCTTTGCAGTTTTGGTCATGGACCATAACGGTCACATGCTCACAGATCTTGAACTTCGCAACAATACTACTCCTGCGGTCCATGTAGAAAAACCGATACCACCTGGTATATATCCGCAACAGATCAAGGGAGTTTCTCTCCTTGACAAAGGGAATGATGGAGGAGGTGTTCTATCTCTCAGCTGGTTTGCCCTTTTCAACAATATCATTGAGGACACCGCTGGTGGAACAACCGGATTCTGGCAGTATAATGTGTACTTCTCTGACTCCGAGATCACCGATATAAACGCGATGGAACCCATAGCAGAGATCAGAGATTTCAGGATCCGTGCAATGGATATTTTTGATCTGGATGGAGAAACATTGATCGATGGGAAATATTACCATGTTGCAATGACAATGGTCGACTGGAACTTGGTGGAGAACCCTGAGCTGGGTGTGAACAATATGGCAACGAAGTTCTCGATCAATCAATCCGATCATGAAGCTCCTTCCTTCCAGGTAAATGACTTCGTGGACGGTAATGATGATGTTCCACCTATTTTGAAACCCTACACAAATATCACTGTTACCTGGACCCCTGCCAGTGAGGCAGATGTTCAGGATTTCCAGTACTATTGGGTACGATGGACAGGTCCCCGATCAGGTGATAGAAAGATCTATGATAGATCAGCCGACATCCTAACCATCGAGGGACTTCTAAGAGGGGACTATTACTGGGTCAATGTTACTATTATAGATCTTAACAATAACATTGGAAAACCAACACACTCTCTGGAGATACCAACCGGTGGGTTCAGTATACCACCTTCAAACCTCACAATACAGCTTAATATCAACGAGGAGACGACCAATCTCACACAGAACGGAGATTCCATGAAGGTCGATAAGGAAGACGTGTATATCGTATTCTTTACTGGATCTGCAATAGATGATTTCACAAGTTTCAATCAACTGACCTGGACATGGAATATCACCACTCCCGGTGGATTGTTCATCGAAAGGAATTCCAGATCCTGGGACCTTGAGATCAATGAACCTGGTGACTACGCAATAACACTTGTTGTGACTGATAATGAGGAGGGAGTTTCTGAGTCATTGTCCATTACTTTCACTGTGAATGAAAAAACAGAAGAGGGATCGTTAATTCAGTACATCCTAATTCCGACACTTATAGTCGTTTTCCTGGTAGCAATTCTCGTTGTTTTCTTTGTCATGAAGAGCGGGAAGAAATCTCAACAGAATCAGATGGTAGAGCAGTATGAGGAGAGGAAGAAGGATATAGAGACCATGGAACCAATCTATACCTACCTTCCAACCTGGACATGCGACTGTGGAACTACGCAGGTTTCTCTTTCAGAGAATGCATACTGCAGTGCATGTTATCAGTCCCATGAGGCTGTTCCGATCGATGGTCTCGATGAGTATCTTACGGAGCATGACCTTGTCCTTGCTGAGATGAAGATAGATGTTCCGCCAGGCTGGCAAGGTCAGGATATGGCAATTGAATCTGCCAAAAAGGACCTTGAAGGTCGGAAAGAGAGGGCTCTGAAGGCATTGATCGAGGAGTTTGCTATCTGGTTGAAGGGATCGGAATTCGAATCTGACCTTCCGGAAGAAGAAGAAGCTCCAGCAGAGGGTGAACAACCATATCAACCAGCTTCATTACATCACGAGGGTGCGATCATTCCTGGACAGATGCCCCCCTCAGGACCCACACAGGCTGCACCGATGAGACCCATGCCAACACAACCAGTGCCAATAGGACAACAACCACCCGGAGTAATCAGACCGGGACAACCTGGACCGATCCAGCCCATTAGACCTCCGGTCCCGGGACAACCACAACAGAGACCACCAGTCCCACCTCAGCAGTAGTGGGAAAAAGAACCATGTAAGGGGGTCTTCGAGCCCCCTTACCATTTAATCTATTAATATTATATTCACATGGGGAGCTTAAGTTATAGGCGGAGTAGCAAGACATGGCCACAATAGAGGAACAGATACAGCAGATCGAAGATGAGATCTTCAATACCATGAAGAACAAGGCCACTGAGCACCATATTGGAAAGCTTAAAGCCAGGATCGCCAAACTTCGGGCTCAACTGGAACTTCATAGGGCCAAATCAAGTGGAGGGGGGAAAGGGTACTATATTAAAAAGGCCGGAGATGCAACTGTTGCATTGGTTGGTTTCCCCTCTGTTGGAAAGTCATCTCTGCTGAATCTCATGACAGGGACCGAATCTGAGGTAGGGGCCTATCAGTTCACAACACTGGAAGTTATCCCCGGCATCATGGAATACGAAGGGGCAAAGATCCAGATCCTTGATATGCCTGGAATTATCAAGGGAGCATCCAAAGGAAAAGGCCGTGGTAAGGAAGTTATTGCAGCCGCAAGGAATTCCGATATCATCCTTCTTATGGGAGATGTATTCAATTTCAGGATAGATGTGCTTCTTCGAGAGTTGTATGATGCAGGGATCAGATTGGACGTGAAACCTCCAAATATCCATTTCTCTCACTCCGATAGAGGTGGACTGGTGGTCAGGAGCACTAAAAAGCTCACCAAGATGACCGAAGAGCAGATCATTGAGATCGTCAGGGCATATGGTCTGATATCAGGGACGATCGTGTTCAGGGAAGATGTTGAGCCGGATAGGCTTGTGGACTTCCTTGCTGGAAACCGGATCTATATTCCAAGTATAACGATAATCAACAAGATCGATCAGGAGTATGCTGGTGTTCGGAGAAATATCAAAAAATACTACCAGGAAGACTATATGGACATCTCCGTTGTGAAGAACCAGGGTGTGGAGGAATTAAAGAGGATCATTTTTGAAAGATTGAAGTTCATGAGGATATATCTAAAACCCCAGGGGGGCCCACCTGACATGGAAGAGCCCCTTGTCATTTTAGAGAGTTCAACTGTCCAGGCCGTGTGCGAGCACTTACACAGGGATTTCGTTGAACTTTATCGGTTCGGAAACGTCTGGGGCCCGTCGGCCAAATATCCGGGACAATCTGTTGGTTTACACCATATTCTGAAAGATGGTGATATTGTCACCATACTGCTTAGAAAGAAGTGAAAACTAATTTGAAAATAAGATTCTATCGTTTTTCTAATAAGTAATTGAATTGGATACTATATCACACTATAGATCTCAACAATTTTCAAATAGAAAAAAAAATGAGAACCAGAAAGATCCTGGTTCTCTTTATTCGATCACTCGTATACGATATACGCACTCTCGATGATCACAGGATTCAAAGGTGTATCATTGGCATCGGTCTGGACGTTGGCGATGGCATCGATTACCTCCATTCCCTCAACTACCTTTCCAAAGACCGTATGCTCACCATCAAGATGGTGTGCTCCATCTTGACCATGAACGATAAAGAACTGAGATCCGGACATTCTCACATCACCGCCTCTCTTTGCCATGGCGATAACTCCCCTGTTATGGGTCAGTCCATTATCAGCCTCTGACTCTATAGTATACCCGGGACCGCCTGAACCATCGCCGCTGGGGTCTCCTCCCTGTATCATAAAGCCAGGTATAACCCTGTGGAAGGTCAATCCAGAGTAGAATGGAGTTGGTGGTTCTGTCAGATCAATGAAATTCTTTACAGTGATCGGTGCTTTGTTCTGATCCAGCTCGATCTTAATGGTACCCAACTTGTTGATCTCAAAGTAGGCAAAGGGCTTTCCAGTGGAAACATCATCAGCATCAAGATATTTTCCATTATCATCCTGGAAATCATCCTTGATGAACAATTGGTTACCGAAAATGAAACCAACCACCACAAGAATGATGACTCCGAACATCACGAATAAAGGAGCCAGTTCATTGGCGCCGGTTCTGTTCTTGATGGGCACTTTCATTTTATCACTCTCTCAATATACTATTTATGGTGATGGTGAAGAGAAGGGTCTTCCCGATCAGCTCACCATTGAAATTGATGGTCAATACTCCACCCTTGGATGAAACATATCCTTCCATTGGTTCCTGCCCGAATGTTTCCGCTGCATTTCGGGCCCATTCCGGGTTGTAATCCAACATTGTGAAGAATGGGATCTTGGTCTGATCATTTATCTCTTCGACATTATGGTGAAGTGTTATGATGTTCCTGTCAGTTGAAAGGTCCACGACAGTTGTGTTCCAGCTGAATGCAAAATATCTTTCCCCATAAACAGGTTGATGCCAGATAACCACACTCTCAGGATCGAAGGATATGATCTCAACATCCCATTTCCAGAAAGGATGGATGAACTTATCTACTTCACCCAGTGCAACCATGGGGTAGACCTCATGGAATGTTTCCCTGTCAATGGTCTCCCTCATTGGGATCGTCTCTGTTGAATTTACATCAATGATGAGTTCATCAAGAGAGACACCATATGCCCTTTCTGGTGGGATGGAAATGGTGAAGGAGTCACCCATTTTCTTGTTCAAAACACCACTCTCAAAACCAGGGATCATTTGACCTGATCCCACTGTGAAAGTAAGATCGTCATAGATCGGTTTATCCATGAAAGATGGTGTCTTGGGTATCGAATCATCGTTGGCGACCTCGGGTAATGAAGTATCGAATACAGGGCCAGGTTCGCCAGCAACGCCAACTAACCGTCCCACATAATCGACCGAGACCTCGTCTCCTTCCTGGATCAGGAGGATCTCCTCCTTGTCCTTTGTATCGTCCTCCCACGGCCAGCCTTCCTCGTCAACGTAGGTCATTCCTGCGAGAGCCGCAAATATGACTATGACAAGACCAATGGAGATCAGGCAGAGTTTCTCGTCTTCCATCTTAGATGCCCCTTGTTCGTCTCTTTATTGTGGATATAACCACATTTCATCTATCCGGGTGTACTCCATCAATTCTTCCGGTGGGAAGAAAATGGAGATCTCCCTTTCTGCTGAAGAGGGAGAATCCGACCCGTGAACCACGTTCCTGCTTAAATGTATTCCGAAATCGCCCCTTATTGTTCCCGGTGCAGACGCTTTCGGATCTGTCTTGCCCATCATGGTCCTGATACCTTCAACTGCGTTCTCACCTTCTACGACCATGGCCACGACTGGGCCAGATGTGATGAAACCAACAAGGTCATCAAAGAAAGGTTTACCGATATGTTCGTTGTAATGTTCCTGAGCCATCTCATTGGAGATCGACAGCATCTTCATCGCAACTATCTTGAAACCTTTCTGCTCGACCCTTTGGAGCACATCCCCGACAAGTCCTTTCTGAACTCCGTCGGGTTTGATCATGAAGAAGGTCCTATCACGCATTGAGACATCACTCCTTGACATGGAGCTTGGACCAACGGGTCCTCCTCGGGACCCTTTTGAGCTCTATCATATTCTTATAGCACTTGGTGGAGCAGAAGAAGAATATCTTTCCATCCCTCTTCACATACATTCTACCAGTGCCGGGCTCGATCTTCTCACCGCAAAAGGAACATGTTCTAGCTTCTACCATTAAGCTCACCTCACGCTCAGTTTGCGGGCCTCTCTGGCTGATTCCCTGAGAAGAAGGATATCGCCGACCCTAATGGGTCCCATAGCATTCCTTGCGATGATCCTGCCCTTGTCCTTGCCGTCAAGTATCCTAACCTTAACCTGAGTGGCTTCTCCAGCCATCCCTGTGCGGCCGATAAGTTCGACCACTTCACCAGGTATTCCATCGACCGGCAATGAGATCCCCCCTCACTCCTTCTTGTTGAGGTCTTGGAGTCTCTTCGAGACAGTTTCTACAAGAACCTTTCCTTTTCCAGGTTGGACAATTGCCACGGCGGTCGTCGGAACCTTGAGTGAAGCTGTGTTACCAAGCTCTTGCTTGCTGGGAACATATGCAAAAGGAATGCCCTTCTCTTCGCAGAGATATGGCACATGCATAAGGATCTCCTGTGGAGTTGTGTCCTCTGCAAGAATAACGAGTCTGGCCTTGCCCCTCTCAATGGTCTTGGTCACTTCATTAGCACCCTTCTTGAGCTTGCCGGTATCCCTGGCGAGCTCAACTGCCTCATAGACTGATTCCACAAGGTCCTTGGGCATCTCGAACTTAACAAATTTTGCTGCCATTTTCTTACCTCCTTCAAACCCTGCAGGTCCTGCCTGGGTCTTCATCATTCATAGGCTCATTGAAAGAGCAAGTGGCATAAAGAGAAGCCTTATAAATACCTTTTTGAGGAACAAAATAATTTAATGCCGGGCCAGTCCTAAGTTCATACACTGGGAATTACCTGGTAATTACCTCCAATCTTATTAATATAGTGAAACTACTGATTTTTCAGATTCCAGTCCGGAGGCTCCCCGATGAGTGATGAAGAGGAACTGAGAGAGAGAGAAAAGACCTTCACCGAAGATAGAAGGAATCAGGCAAAGTGGTATGAATCACTCAATCTCTATGCTGAGGCAATGCGGATCTACCGCTCTATTAAAGATGACGAAAACATTGAAAGACTCTCCATCAAGATGAAAGAAGAATATGCCCAGAAAGCGAAATTGATGGAGAAAACTGGAAAATTCCAAGAAGCTGCCAATCTTTACTACCTGATCGGAGATAATGAAGGAATCGGGAGAATGAAGAAACTGAAACCAGATCTTGTTATTGTGTATGATACAGAAGGTGGAGGGCTGGCGCAGGTGGCGAAGGAATTGGGATCATCAGAGGACGATGAGACCGGAGAGGATTATTTCTCGCGTCCAAATCCAGGTGATGATCTTGAAGTAGATACAGATGATGAGGGAAAGGTCAGACTGGAAAAGGTCGAAGATCTCGAGGATATTGATGACGATGTCACACCCATGGGACGCAAGGGTGTCCCGGTAAAGATGCCTAAAAGCATGAAGAAGATGAGGTTCTGCCCATATTGCGGAGAGAGGATAAATACAAAAAAGACTCCCAAATTCTGTCCTTTCTGCGGCGACGAAGTCGCTTAAAAAGATTATTATTTAGCCGGTGGAAGTTGCATTGGAGCTTTCCTTTCGCCCTTGAAGAAATTCTTTAGGTCCTCCCTGCCTTGTTGCTCCAGGATCATTCTGAGATCATAATTGTGGGAGAAACCTTCATATGAATTTATTATTAGAACAATGGCAACAAGGGACAGTATTGAACCGATCAGGAAACCAAATGAGAATATTGTGAAAAAGGACAGTATAACAGCTAGTGTGAAAAAATCCCTGACCTTGACAAAGAATGCAGCGAAGAATGCGGTCATGGAAGAAAGGAACATAACGATAGCAGCCAGATTGGTCAATCCTCTGGTGTATTCTTTTGGCTCCAGAGGAGTGAGGGGGGCTTCTACATATTGAGAGGGTAAGCCTTTCTCCATGGGTACGTCCAGAACATTTGGGGATCCCTTGGAGATCCATATTGTACCAGTGGATGTTTTGTATTCTCCATGCCGGATCTCCATATCGAGATCTCCTGCCCTCACGCTCTTCAATGCTGCCAATCCTTCATTGTTGGATACGGCAGAGATATTGTAGCCACCTGAACGTAGATTTACCGAAGCACCTTCGATACTCCTACCGGTCTCAGAATCAAACACCCAGACCGCAAAGGAGACCGTATTGTTGGGTGATTGTTCCTCCAGATCTTTGATGGTGAAGGAATTCGTTACAGTGGCGATGGATGAGGCGATCCCCAGAACACCAATGATTATCAGGACCCAGAATGCGATCATCATCCTCCGATGATAATCTGTCCCCCATCGTTCCTCTTTCTCCACTTTGACCTCCACCTTGGCAGATGGTCTCGATCTTTGCTCTCTCTCCTTCAATGGTCGTTCCACTGGGGGTCTCAACAATTTTCCATTTATTCGAATTCGTTCTTTCCCGGTGGATGTTCTACCGATCTCGAGGTCGATCGTATCGCCACAATCCTGGCATTCGACGGAGAAATCCCCTTCCTCGGCACCTTTTGGAAGTCTAAGAATGACCTGAGACTCACAATTTGGACAGGGTGCCTCGATGATCTTTCTTTTCAGTCTGTTACCTCCGGGTATCGGTAAAAGTGATTAATCAGTAATAATAGTATTTGGCTGGAATGTAGTTTGGTCTCCACTTAAATAATTTGAATTTGTTCTGGTAACACCGGGATCTGGAGAGTACATCGATTGGATACGACATTGGAGAGTGTGAGATACAAGATCAAAAAGAAGGATCACCTGTTCAGAAGAGGAGTTCATCTGATATCCGGCCTGGTGGTGGTTTACTATCTATTTCCAGAGGAGCTTCTCTACCTTCCAACGAAATTGTGGTTGATCTTGATACTTGGTCTTGTTCCTCTGGTTATCGAGCTGATAAGATTAAAAAAAGGCATACTGATACCAGGTTTGAGAGGTCACGAAGAAGGGACCATAGGATCATATGCGTGGTCGCTCTGGACATCAATGGTGATCATGCTTGTCATGCCTCAGGAGATAGCTGTCCCTGTGATCGTGATCTACACAATAGCCGATCCTTTGCTGGGTGAGATACGAATGTGGAGGAAATGGTTGGTGCTCCCCCTGGGAGGATTGTTCACTGTAATGATGTTCATGGTCTTCGGGTATCATTTCTTCCTCGCCCTGTTTGCCGGGTTATTCATGGTATTCGGGGAGGCACTGGAGATCGTGGGGGTCCTCCAGGTCAGACCAGAACTGTATAAGATCTACAGAAATAGCAATTTCAACAAGAACTTTCATTTTCCATTCAAGACAGATGATGACTCATCCACGCAATTGGTTCCTGCCCTTGCTTTGGGTCTGATCTATATATTCTATCCTGGATGGTTCCCGGGGCCCTGGTTCACACCGATATTCTAGATAGTAACAATTAAAAACAACCTGAGTATACACCGAATAATACCTGCAGGCGTGATCTAGCTGGTTAGGATTAAAGCCTTCCAAGCTTTCTGCTCGGGTTCAAATCCCGACGCCTGCACTTTTATGCATAAGAACAAATTATTTTTCAAACTTAGCATAAAAGTCTGAAAAAACGCCAATAAAACAATTTATTGACTGTTTTTTCCAAGACCTGGACCCGGTCGATCTACTACACATTACTGGGCCCAGATCATTCTTACATTAGAATAAAGGACTATCTGGATTTGAAT